>JAITHW010000197.1 GCA_031279815.1 Treponema sp.
AGTTCCTTCCAGTATTACGCTGATAGGAACGGAACGGACTTCTTCGGTCAGATACCGGGGGATATCGAAACGCACGCTGCTGCCCTCGGCGGTTCCGAAAAATTCCGGGTCCCCCAAGGTGCCGGCAATCTGTACCGAGGCGGTAACAAAACCGCCGGTAACGTTGATAATCTGTTTGGCCTCCCTAGGGATGAAACGCCACAGAGAGGTGAGGTCAATGTACAGATCCTGGGACTGGGCTTCAATGGTATTGTCCGTCATGCCGATATTGCCGATTACGGTTCCCCGGATAGGGGAAGGATAGGAGAGTCCCGCATAAAAATCTCCCGTATCCGCGCACTGCAATCGAATCATATCTTTGGGGCCTCCTGAAAAGGACAGCATGGAATCGGCCCGGGAAAAGATAAAATCAAAAGACTCGTCCAGGTAGAGGTTGTTAAACCGGGCCTCGGCTACGGTAATCGCGCCGTCAAAGGAATTGACCGCCTCTTCCATATTGAGCCATGAATCTATGGGTTTAAAAGCAATATGCGCGGTCAAAGACGCATCCACGTCCCTGCTTGGGGCGATCATTTGGAACCGGGCTTCGGCTTCCCCTCGGCTCTCCAGGCGGTTCACAGTTACCCTGGGCATATCCAATTGGAGGCTCCCATAGCGCACATATAAATCCTGCACTTTCAAGGCTTCGTCATTGAATGAAGCCGCCCCGCGTATCTGCACCTCCTTATCTGCGATTCGGGCGGATAGGGAGGACAGATTCAAATCCGCGGAAAAAGAATCCGCCGCGTTCCATACCAGATCCGCCTCCCCCGAAACCACGGCGCTAAAGGAATTTTCTATAAACCTCCCAATCTGCATATCCGAACCCGCAAATTTCAGAGCAAGCCTCCTATCCTTAAAACTACCGGTAATATCATACCATTCATTCCCCCGCTCATTGTTCAGCTTAACGGCCCCGGATAACAGAGAAAAATCATTGTTCCAGGACAGAGACAAGTTACCCTGCAATAAGCCCCGGCCGTCGTCAAAGAAGAGTTCCCGAAAAGAGGCGCCCTGTTGATCCGCCTTGCCGGAGACCCGCAAGACGGTACCGGAACCCCCTGCGGATAGGGGGGTGAATATATCCGCCAGTTCAAGGTAATCCAAATTGAAGAACCAAAATTCCGGGGAATCATAGCGCAGGGAGCTTTTAAGGCTGAACCGAGCCGTTTGCCCGCCGTAGGGGATAGGAATATTGTCGGCTTCAAGATACCCGGAATAGCCTCCCGAATCGGTCATACCGAGGTATAACCTGAGTCCGTATAAGCCCTGAATACTGATCGAATTTTGGTCCAGGATCGTTCCTTCAAGATAATAGGATTTATCCAGATAGGCCGCTCTCAGAGAAAAAGAAATATCCTGTAAGTTTGCAAATTCCGCCCGGGCGGAGGTCTCAATATCCACGTCCTCCCATCTGATATTTCCCCCGTTTAATTCAAAACGCTGTTCCGTACCGGATAGGGACCCGGTAAACAGAGCCTCTCCGTTTTCATAGGTAATCACAAGGTTTGGGGCATGATAGGAAAAATGTTTAAAATCAGTGGCCATATAGACCCCGGTATGTATGCTTATCTTTTGTAAGGGATTCAAGAGCTGCGCCGGGATAAAATCGGATAGGTTTAGCAGGTTTTGAAAAGGCCGGACCAAGTCTAGTATGTCGATCATGGTAAAAGAATCCAAGGTGAGCTTCATCTCTACATACCGGGACCCGGTATAATCAATGAAACCTTCCAGAGATAAGCTGCCAGGTTTGACCTCTTCGGGGGATTCGTATTCTCCGGGATCTACGGCGCGTACCAGGGATGCCTCAAAGGTAAGGCCCCCCTCTTCAAACAGAACCGATCCCTGGAGATTCGATACGAGTAGAGACCTATCATGCAGGGTATTTCCCCCAAAGGTGATTTCTTTATCTCCAGAATGAAAGGCAATAGTGGCGTTGATCGTATCCCCCCCAGAAAGACTGAAATCCGAAAGGGACATGACTCCATCGGGAGCCGGGGAATCAAAGGCAAGGCTGCCCTGATAATGAAGGGTCCCCTGGGCAAGCTGAACCGAGAGAGCCTGAAAAGCAATGGATTCCTGGGTGCCGTTACCGTGTACCGCAAAGGAAACCTCCCCTACGGGCAGATTGGCGGGAACGCTTCCGGAAAGCTCCAGGGTATACCGGATCCCTTGTTCAGGATCATGCTCAAAGGAAGCGGATCCGGAGATTCTGAATGCAAGCCACCGGTTATGATCCTCCCAAGGGCCTGCAAGGGTAAGGCAGTCCTTGGGAGAGAAGTTGTCACATCTGAAACTTCCCGACGCCTGATATGAAGCCATATCATATTCCCCGGAAAAATCAAAGGCCGCCCGGTCGTTTATCTTTTTTAATGCAATTTTATTATCTTTTAATGTAATATTTACGGTTAACGGCTGAAGCATGAATAGGTTCTCGGCAAAAGAGGCCAGGTTCAAGACCGCGTTGCCGTTCTCAAGGTTCGCGGCGCATTCCCCGGAAAGCCGGAAGGACAGGCGAACGTCCGCAGGTTCGCTCAGAAGTTCCTGCAACACAAGCCTGAAATTTCCGTTACCCTGAAATTGGAGCCGCTCCCGGTGCAGGGAAGCGGTCAAGACAAGGCCTTCCACTTTGAAATGGTTTGTCCTGCCGGTAATCTCCGCTTCTCCGTTTCTTACCCATATCCGAACGTTTTCAGGCAGCCGGGCGTCCAATAATCGGAGGCTAAAGCCGGAACTCCGCCCCTCCGGCCTGATGTATAAAGAGAAAAGCTCCAGTAAATCGGCATCCCGTTCCCGGTCTATACTTATGACAGGCCTGTCGATTCGGACCGTGCGGAGGGATCCCGCTATATTGCCGCGGATAAGGGTTATGAGGGAATAAGAAATCCTAACCTTTGCAATGGTCATTACCGGTGATGCATCATCGCCATATACTTGGATATTTCGTATATCCAAGGTTCTGAAAATAGAAGGCCCGATAGAGCTATAGGCTATTTTTCGTCCCAGAACACCTTCAATTCGGCTTATCAGGCTATCCCGCAGTTCCGTCAGGCGGTTATGCATGACCTGTTGAAACGGCCGTAACAGGACAGTTGTGGCCGCTATCAAGAAGATAAAAATGAGAATTTGCCTGCCGATACGAAAAAACCGGTAAACTTGCGCTTTTTTATTTTTACCGGTTTTCCTGTTCCCAATTACCGTTACTAACACATCATACCCTTAAGTTTATTTTACCACAAAATAAAAATAAAATCATTAAATATGCAGAATCGGCAGCTCGCTAGGAAACTTAAAAAAGCAAAAATTACCCGGTTGATTCCAAAGAACCGATCAAGAAAAGACCTGCAACCGGGAAGGAAAACCGAAGTACCGGACTGTTAAGGTTATATTACGGGATATTGCCGCGCATCACCCGGGTCAAAGCCGTAATAATTCGGTGTAGACGGCGTAATTTTCCGCTTCAAAACAGACAAAAATCACTTTGTTAATATGCCGGGTCTCGCCAAGCGCATGACGGACAGTCTGTATTGCTATTTCGGCGGCCGCTTTTTTGGGAAAGGTTTGAGCGCCGGTACACAGATTCGGGAAAGCAATGCTTTCCAAACCCGCCGCGTCCGCCGCGAGGATAGATGACCGGTAACAGCCCGCAAGATTTTCAGCTTCCTGCCAGCCGCCGCCCATATACACCGGCCCCGCGGTATGCATCACCTTTTTACAGGGAAGTTTATACGCATCGGTTACAATACATTCGCCCAGGGCAATGGTTTTTTTTTCTTCCATAATATCCCGGACTTCCTTGAGCAGCAGGGGCCCCGCGGCAGCGTGAATCGCCGCGTCAAGGGATCCGCCCCCTATCACCACCTTTGCGGTCGTTTCGTTTACAATCGCATCGGTTTTTATCTTGGTAATATCACCTTGAACCAGTTCAATTTCAGCCATATTTTCATTGTACCCGGTAATGTCCGATAGTTCAACACTCAAGCATAAAGACTCTCTAAAAATCCGTGATCAGCCGCTTAAAAGGTATGCCGGCAGGACAGGCGCCCTGGGATCGGCCCTATAGAGCGTCTGCCGGGACCTGTTTTTACAAGC
>JAITHW010000124.1 GCA_031279815.1 Treponema sp.
GCTTACTTCCTTGCCCGGGCTAATATCAAGCTCAAAGGAGTCGAGTATTTTCTGTACCTCGGCGTTCATCTTTTTAAAATCAATGGTTTTGTTGGGTTTTTGCGGTTCCCGGCCCAAAAAAATGTTCTCCCCCACGGTCATGTGCGGCACCAGCACCAGCTCCTGATGAATGACGCTGATGCCGTTTTTGTGGGCGTCCTGCACGGAATTAATCGTAACCGGCGTTCCGTTGATGCGGATTTCGCCGGCGTTTGCCGTATAAATCCCGCCCAGCACCTTTATGAGGGTTGATTTGCCCGCGCCGTTTTCGCCTAAAAGCGCGTGAACCTCCCCGGCCCGCAGCTCCAGAGAAACATCCTTGAGGGCCTGCACCCCGGGAAACACTTTTTTTACATGATTCATTTCCAAAAGAACCGTTTCGCCCACGCAAAACCCCTTGCGTAAAGCCTTGGGATATCACGCCCAAGGCTTTACCGTTGTTTATTGCCAGCCGGTGGTACCGTACTGATCCACGTTATCCTGGGTAATCATAAAAGTTTTGACTGGAACCCGCTTGTCAAAGGGCTGTTTGTTCAGAATCTTATACGCCAGCGCGGCGGATTCCTCGCCGATGGCAATGGGACTCTGCGCGCCGGAACCGGCGAACTGTCCGCCCTGGGCAATCGCGGCTTTTGCTTCGGGAGAGCCGTCCACCCCGTAAATCAGAATGTCCGTGCGGTTCGCGGTTTTGCACGCGGCAAGCGCTCCGAGGGCAGTGGGATCGTTGCCTCCCATAATGGCCGCCACTTCAGGATTGCTCTGGAGGAGGTCTTCGGTAAGCCTGAGCGCGGTGGGAAGGTCCCCCAGCGCGTCTTTCTGGTACACCACCGTAAAGCCCTTCCCCTCAATGGCCTGGTTAAAGCCGTCGATCCTATCCCGGACCGAATTCATGGTCGGGGAGTCAAGAATGGCGATGGGCCCTCCATTGGGGAACCGTTTTACCATATCCAAGCCGCAGACATAGCCGGCATTCTTGTTGTCCGAGCCTGCATAAGCGGTAACCAGGTCCATGTCCTTAACTTCCGCGTCAAAATTAATAATAGGAATGTTCGCGTTCTTGAGCGCCAAGAGCGCGGGGCGTATTCCCTCCCAATCCACCGGATTAAGGAATATGGCGTCGATTTTCTGGCTAATAAGATCTTCGATTTGATTGATCTGTTTAGCTACATCCATCGCGGGGTCTACTGTGATGAGTTTATCCCCGTTAGCCTCCACCTTTTCCCGGATGGTTTTTTCTAAAACCGTGAAAAAAGGATTGCTAAGCTGCATACACGTATACCCGAAGGTATACCCTTTCTTTTCACTTGCCTGCTGCCCCTTGGCGAATCCCATTCCGGCCGCTACCGCCAGGGTCAAACCTACAAGCACGAGTTTTTTCATACAATTTCCTCCTTGGTTTATTGTATTCGATGGTCTATATTATGTTACGGCTTTCGTAACCTTGTCAATGCGAAATAATCAATGCCGGCGCGGTTTTTGAAGTGTCCGCCCTGGGCAATCGCGGCGCGGTTCGCAGTTTTTGTACGCGCCAAGCGGCGGCGGGATCATTGCCTCCCATAATGGCCGCCGCTTTAGGATTGCTCTGGAGGAGGTCTTCGGTAAGCCTGAGCGCGGCGGGAAGGTCCCCCCGGAGCGTCTTTCTCTGGTACGCCGCGGAAAGCCCTTCCCTATCAACGGCCTGGTTAAAGCCGTCAATCCTATCCCGCACCGAATTCATAGCCGGAGAGTTAAGACTGGCGATGATGCGGCTATTCGATCTTGAAAAGGGAGACCGCCTTGACCAAAATACCAATATTGTCCCGGTTCTGGCCGCTTAATTCATTCACCCGGTTTACCGCCACAATGATCTGCTCCGCGCCGGTGGCCATTTCGTTCATACCGTTGGCGATCTCCTCGGTTACGGTTTCCAAATTCTTGCTCTCCAAGATCACCTCCCTGCTGCCCTCCAGCATTTCCTCGGAACCGTTCTTCACCTGTTCGGTGATGCTGTTGAGATGACCGATGGCTTCCAAAATCTGCTTGCTCCCCGCGCCCTGGGCTTCCATGTCGCTGCGGATATTCGATTCCTGCTCCGAGACGGTTCTAACCCCGTTGTCGATAGCTTCAAATCTGTTGAGCACGTTGTCGGTGGACGTGGTGATTTTGTCTATAGAGACCTTGATCTTCTTCAGCACATCACTGATCGTTTTAGACTGCTCGCTGGAAGATTCCGCGAGTTTGCGGATTTCGTCGGCTACTACGGCAAAACCCTTGCCCGCTTCCCCGGCATGGGCGGCTTCTATGGCGGCGTTCATTGACAGGAGGTTGGTCTGGCTGGCGATGTTCTCCATTACCGCGTTAATTTCCAAAATGCCCTCGGATTCCCTGGCTATCTCCCGAATATCCGCGGCGACTTCCTGCAGCCCTCCGCGGCCCGCTTCGGAGGCTTCCATTAATTCCTGCACATTATCCGCGTTCCTAACCAGGGTCTGGGTAACGGACTGGATATTGACAAGCATCTCTTCAATAGATGAAGAGGATTGGGTCACACTGGCGGTTTGTTTTTCCACTTGGGCGTTGAGTTTATCAATATTAACGGTAATCCGTTCCATAGTGGCATTGGTTTCAACAACGCCGGCGGACTGGTTGATCACCCGGCCTTTGATGCCCTGGATGTTGGCGGTGATTTGGTTGATTGCCGCGGCGCTTTCGGACATGTTGGTGGCAAGTTCGGCGCCTATATCGAAAAGAGCGGCGCTTTGCTGTTTGATGGTGATCACCATACCCCGAATTTTCTCCAAGGTGAGGTTGAAATACAGGGCCAGATCGCCTATTTCATCATGGGCCGTGATGTCGATCCTTTTGGTCAGATCCCCCTCGCCTTCGGAGATATCCTTGAGCGTAGAGGTAACTTGGATAATAGGTTTAACCATAACCCGGGCAAAAACAAAGGCCCCCCCGCCGGAAAGCACGATAACCCCTAGGGCGAATATCAGGCTGAAGTAAGTCATGTGCCGTACCGGTCTGAGGACTTCATCCATAGGAATCCCGACCTCCAGCATCCAAGGGGTGGCGGTGGTACCGACCCGGAAGGGATAATACACGATATGCACAGCCGATCCCACGGTTTGGGAATACCGTTCCAATTCCGCCGGACGGCCGTTTACGCCGCCGTTTTTGATATAGCCGGCTACCGTATTGAGCATATCCCCCAAAAGCGCTTTTTCCGTGGGGTCATCCTGTACCCGGTTCTTGACCCGCTTCTGGTCAAAGTGGGCGACGATAACCCCGGAATTGCTGTAAAGAGCCGCTAAACCCCTGCCGTTGTAAAGATCCGCGCTGATTTCCGTTACCACACTCTGCATACCGGACTTGAAATTGATCCCCACCACCCCTACGATACGGCCGTTTACATGGTTCTTGATAGGGTAGGTTATGGTGATGACCGGTACTTCTCCCTGTCCTGCAATCGGGCGCCAAACCGGATCGGAAAGTATAGGCTCATCCTTGAGGCCGGCCAGGGCTTCCCGGGCGCTTTCAAAGCCCTTTTCCATCAATTCTACCGGACCGTTCCGCCGGGTATAGGAAGTGATAAACTGGCCTGCTTCGTTGCTGCCCCAGGCATTCCGGTACTGGTCGTCCAGACCGTCCAGAGCATTGGGAAGCCAGGCGGTCCAGAGGCCCGTATAATTTTCATTACTAATGGTAAGGCTTTCAAGAATTTCATTATACATCTGACGCCTCTGTCCTACTTCGATTAATTCAAACTCACTCATAATCTGAGCCAGCATCTTGGCCGTATTGAAATATTCTTCCATCTTCCGCTGGCTGTCAACCGCGTGGGCATACGCGATTTGCAGGACATGATCATAGGCGGCCTGTATTTGCAGGGTTTGGGAACGATTAATCGTGATGATTGATAAAATGGAAATAACGATAATGATAAGACCAATGATGCCAATACTCAATTTTGCCTTCAGTTTCATAGCAACAGCCTGCCTTTTCTATAATTATTTATGTACACCCTATCTTATGTTATTTATACCGGTTTGGCAATAAAAATCAATATGCCCGTCAGGGCAAAGCATTTAAACATGGAGCCGCAGATTACACGGATTTTCACGGATTAATTTTACGGGTTAAAAAGGAGATAAGCAATAATAGAGCGGATTAAGGAGAATATTTCAAGGAACCAACGATATACTATAGGCCTTTTCCGGCGCTATGTACCTGAATCCGTGAAAATCCGCGGACTTTTTATATCCTTGAAAAGTTAAATGCTTTTGCCCTGATATGCCCGTTACCCTATTTTTTAGGATATTTCATTCTGCGCAATATACCTCCGATACGCTTGTATAGTAAATGATACACATTAAAAGGGAAACCGGTAACCTTGAATGGCCCGAGATACCCGGAGTATCCTTAAAGGGCTTCGAAAGGCCCTCAAAAACGTTAAAAGCATACTTGAAGATCTTCCGGAGGTCTCAATGGGCATTTAAAAAACAGGGTTTTAAAAAGCGCCTATGAACCTTTTCCAATCATATTTCGGCTGCTTGGAATATACATGGGGAATATGAAAAAGCCTTTGCGGGAAAGGTCTGTCTAAAAAATTATATAAGAGGCGGCCGCGCAGCCGAATCTTCAAATATATTCAAAAAGACCCGATGAGGACTCTAAAAGAGAGGAAACCGGGTCTCAGAGAGCCGAACAGGGCTCTCTGAGAGTCAAATGAAGTTCCCGAAGAGAGGAAACCGGGTCTTGGAGAAGCGGTTTGGACTTCCGGAAAGTCAAATGAGGTTCTCGAATAGTCAATTAATATGCAAAAAGACTCAAACCGGTTCTTTAAGAAAGAAAACCGGCTTTATTAGAACCGGCGTTAAGTAAAATAGAATGTAAAATGTATAAAAAAATACGGAACGAGGAAATATACCATAGGCCGCGGGCAAATTCTTCAGGCGCTGCGGAGGCCGGCGCTTGATTTGCCGGTGCCCCGGTATTTCCCTAACCATATCTCCGTATCCCTCCCTTGCATTGGGGGTGAGATAAATTAAGAAAATCTTTATTTGTTATGGGTTTATAATCTTTCCGCATTGACAATATTTTGATAGGGGCATAAACTCTACCCATGAAAATATCCACCTATACGGTAAAACCGAAACTCCCTAATTCTTTAAAGCCTTTGGAAGAAATAGCCCGTAATCTTTGGCTTTCTTGGAATTTTGATGCGGTACAGCTCTTCATCCGTTTGGATTATGATGTCTGGCTTCAATCTCAGCAAAATCCTGTCCGGGCCTTGGGCATGGTCAGTCAGGAACGGTTCGCTCAAACTGCTAAGGATGATTCATACATGGCCGCCCTTAACGAGGTATACAACCGTTTCCTCAAGTATAAAAAGGGCGAAACCTGGTATCGAGGTTCCCGGAAGGATGTGGTTGCCTATTTTTCCATGGAATATGGTATGGACGTGTCTCTTCCGATCTATTCAGGCGGTTTAGGTATCCTCTCCGGGGATCACATGAAGACTTCTTCGGACATGGGGCTTCCCCTGGTGGGCA
>JAITHW010000054.1 GCA_031279815.1 Treponema sp.
CTCTCGGTGGTGGTCCACGGAGTACGGCTTAACTTACTGGAATATGCCGGACATCTTGGGATGGAATGGTCCGGTTATGCATATTCACCCTTTGCGCTTAAATCAAAAAAACAGGGTTAGTTTCATAACCTTTGGTAAAGCGCAGTATTTTTAAGGTCCAAAAGGAGACGTATATGAATATTGGATTTGGATTTATTGGGGTCGCAGCTTGTCTTGGTCTTGCCGCTCTTGGGTCCGCTTTGGGCGCCGGTACCGCCGGTATGTCCGCCATCGGAGCCTGGAAAAAGTGCTTTGTCCAGAATAAGCCCGCGCCTTTCATCCTGGTGGCTTTTGCAGGCGCGCCCCTTACCCAGACGATCTACGGATTTATCTTGATGGGTATCCTGCAAACGAGCGGTCTCAGTGAATGGGGAAAACTGGGAGTCGGCGTTTTTGCAGGGCTTGCCATGGGCGCTTCCGCTCTGTTTCAAGGTAAATGCGCCGCTTATGGTGCGGACGCCTTGGGAGAAACCGGTCAAGGGTTCGGTAACTACATCCTGGTAGTCGGACTTATCGAAACCGTCGCCCTTTTTGCGATGGTCTTCTTCATGGGCGTTGCCAACGCCTAATAATTAACCGGAGCCTCCCCTAAAGGGGTTCCGGTAATTTCGGTATTGTGAACAGACATTCAAATACCATAACCATAGGCGGCTTTGATCATATTGAGGCTATTCCTCTTGGTGGCGGTCTTCCGGTGGTAATTCAAACCATGTGGAAAGACCGCCTTAGTTTTGCGGATATTGAAGGCATTGCAGGAGAAGAGACCGTTTCCCGTATTAATAGGCTCAAAGATATGGGGTGTGGAGTTCTTCGTTTCGCAGTGCCCGACCTAGAGGTTGCTGAGATTGTGGGAAATCTTGCATCCCGGGTTTCCCTACCCTTAGTAGCGGATATTCATTTTAACTATAGGATCGCCCTTCGCTGCCTTGACTTTCCGATTGCAAAGATTCGTATCAATCCTGGAAACATTGGCAAGCGGGAAAATATTGAAAAAGTTCTTTCTAAAGCGGCTTCTAAGGGTCGGCCTCTACGGATCGGCGTGAATGCCGGGAGTCTTCCCTTGGATTTACGCCGATCCGTAGAGGAAGGCGGTCTTGACCGAACAGAGGCGCTGGTTGCCGCGGCGCAGCGGGAACTTGCCGTTTTTCAGAAATTTGGGTTTTCCGCGGTGATCCTCTCAATGAAAGCCTCCTCTGTTGCCGATACTATAAAAGCGAACCGGATCATGGCAGACCGGACTGATGTCCCCCTCCACATTGGAGTAACCGAAGCGGGACCACTCATTGCCGGGGTGGTGCGGAATACAGTTGCCCTTCATGCTCTGCTTGCCGAAGGGATCGGCGACACGATTCGGATATCTCTTTCTGATACTATGGAAAATGAGGTTATCGCCGGAAGGGAGATACTTGGGGCTGTGGCAGACAGCACCGGAAAAAGGGCGAAACAAGAAGGGGTGGTGATTGTTTCCTGTCCCAGGTGCGGCAGAAACAGCTTCGACACCCATGATTTTACCATGCGGTGGCAACAAGTGTTATATGCTATGGTTAAGCCCGTTACTATCGCGATTATGGGATGCGTAGTCAACGGTCCTGAAGAAGCCCGGCATGCGGATCTGGGAATCACCGGCGCGGGGAATAAGGTTCTGTTATTCTGCCACGGGAAGATAATTAAAACCATTGATGCTTCGGAAGCGGACGCCGCTTTCGCAGAGGCATTGGAGAAACTGTGAAAATGAAAAGAGGTATATTTTTAGGGTTTCTTATATTTTCTTTTTGTTCATCTCCGGCATGGTCCCAGAGGTCGGCTCCCCGTCCCTACTGGTATAGTCTGGAACAGGGGAAATTTTTTTTTAGAAACGGGGATTATGGGAAAGCGCTCATGGCTTTTGAGGAAGCCCGGCGGGATCGCAGAAATATGTATACCCGAATGGAACAGGACATGATCGATCTGCTGTCTATTCCGGAAGTGCGATACCTGGGGGATTCTCTTGAACGGATAGAAACCTATATTAAAGATCGGTACCAGGTAAACGCCGAGACGGCCCTGGAAGAGCTGTACTACCGGTATCCCAAGGCGGCTCTGGAAGGGTCGGCTTACAGAGCTTTGGAGGAGATTGGCCGGTTAAAGGACTTTCCAGAAGCGGAATACTGGATCGGAGAGACTTTCCGAATCGAGGGAGAGCTGGGAGTAGCCCTGGGGCAGTATCAGAAGGCTCATGTTCAACGGGCGTTTCTGGAGAATCCGAGTTTTGATACGGAAATTTTATATAGAATGGTGGATATTCTCAAAGCTAAACAGGATTATGCCGAAATGGAAAACCGGGCTTTGGAGATCATTCAGCAGGATTCCCTATGGATTGGAGGTTCAGGGGCAGTTACAAAAAATGCCATGACCACTATTTTGGAAAATAGAGATAATGGAATTCGGCGGTTTTTAACGATTTACCGGTATAATAATATTGCGGTTGAGCGGGCTCACCGGCTTTTGGGGCTCTACTATTATGCTTCCGGGAGACACAAACAGGCCGCAGAGCACCTGATGTTTTCATTTTTAATTCAGAATACGGTTTTAATTGAGGAATTGATCCGTAATCAATACGACTTTACTTTTACCACCCTAGACAATCTTATGCAGGAAGTTATGAGAAGACCGGTTTTAGTAACCTATATTCAAGACGTTGAATACTATAAGACGCTCTATTATTTTGCCGCCGCGCTTTATAGCGACGGCAACACCAAGCAATCTCCCGCAAGGCGGCTGTGGACCTTTTTAAGCGGTCATCCCGATGCCGGGGAATGGAGCGGTAAGGCCAAAATGCAATTACGAACCCCCTTTGTAGAGAAGGTTGTAGAAATGCCATAAGGATACATACCTTAGGGCTAACGGTTCTACCGTTAATGCCCCCTGCAAGATCGCTTGCCTATAGATTCCTCCCTCTCTTTTTTCTCAGTCCGGCAAAGCCAACTTTAAGACTTCCTCAAACCGTTCCACCGGATGAAACTCCATACCTTTTTTTACATATTCAGGGATATCGTCTAAGTCTCGCAGGTTCTGCTTGGGAATGATAATATGCCGTGCCCTGTTGCGTTGAGCGGCAATGGTTTTTTCTTTAAGCCCTCCAATGGGAAGTACCTGTCCGGTAAGGCTGAGTTCTCCGGTCATCACCATCTTGTCGGTGATGATCTTTTTCCGAATCAAGGAGAGCAGGGCCGTGGCCATGGTGATCCCCGCAGAAGGCCCATCCTTGGGAGTGGCCCCTTCAGGGATGTGCAGATGGATGTGGTTTTTCTCAAACCATGACGCGGTAATCCTGTATCGCTCGATTCCCATTTTCCGGGCTAAGGTCATGGCAATGGCGGCGGATTCCTTCATTATATCTCCCATCTTGCCGGTTAATGTAAGTCCGCCTTTGCCCGGGACAGAAGTAGCTTCGATAACCAAGGTATCCCCTCCCATGCTGGTCCAGGCAAGTCCTACCGACATACCGGGGCGATCCGCTTTCTTGACATCCCCTTCGGGGAAGAGAGGTTTGCCGAGGTATGTTTCAACCAATTTTTTGTCGATAATAAACTTCTCCCCCGATACCGGTTCATCACTACGGTTATCCTGAGATGAAGTTTTTTTTGGATTCGATATTGCTTCCTCGGCTTCGATGATCCGTTTTGCCAGTTTGCGATGAATCTTATCAAGATTTTTCTCAAAGTTACGGACTCCCGCTTCCCGCGCATAGCCGTTGGCAATGTGGAGTAACGATTCACGGGTATATTTCACCTGATTTTTCTTGAGGCCGTTCTTTTCAAGGCTCTTGGGAACCAAATACCGCTTGGCAATCTCAAGTTTTTCCGTATTTATATATCCTGGAAGCTGAATGATCTCCATACGATCCTGTAGAGGAACCGGAATGGTATCCAAAGTATTGGCGGTAACAATGAAAAAGATATGGGAAATGTCGAAAGGGAGGTCCAGATAATGATCCCGGAAATTGGTATTCTGTTCCGGGTCTAGGACTTCCAGTAACGCGCTGGCAGGGTCTCCTTGGAAACTCACCCCCATCTTGTCAATTTCATCGATCATAAAAACCGGCGCCTTGGTCTTGACGATTTTAAGCCCTTGAATGATCTTTCCCGGCATGGCCCCGATATAGGTGCGGCGGTGACCTTTGATCTCCGCTTCGTCCCGCATACCCCCTACAGAAAAGCGGAAAAATTCCTTCCCTAGGGCGCGGGCTATGGACTTGCCCACCGAAGTTTTACCCACCCCAGGAGGGCCTATCAGGCACACTATAGAACCCTTGGTATCCTGCCGCAATTTGCGAACCGCCAGGTATTCCACAATGCGATTTTTTACATCTTTGAGGCCATAATGGTCGTTCTCCAGAACTTCCGTGGCGGTCTTGAGGTCGAAATGTTCCGGTTCCGGATCGTTCCAAGGGAGATTGGCGATAACATCCAGATAATTCCGGGTAATGATAAATTCCCCTGAATTAGGGTCCATGAGGCTAAATTTCTCCAGTTCCTGCTCCGCTGTCTCTTTAATTTCTCCTTCAAAATGAAAGGAATCCAGTTTATCTTTAAAACGTTGATATTCGGAACTCTTGGCATCGGTGGTCATCCCCAGTTCGGTTTTGATAGCCTTGAGTTCCTCTTTGAGAAAATAATCCCGTTGGGACTTCTCGATCTTTTCGTTTATTTCCCGTTGAATCCGCTTCTGAATCCGCAGGAGTTCTTGTTCTTTTTTAATGAAGACCAAGACCTGTTCCATACGTTTGCGGACGTTCAGAACTTCCAGGATCTTCTGCTGTTCTGTCTTGTCTATGTTAAGGATGCTGACGATAAAATCCGCAATCTTGCCGGGATGATCGATATTGATCATATTGAGACGCATTTCCTCGGAAAAAAGGGGATTATTCTCGGAGATCTGTTTCATTTCACTGATAAGAGCTCTAGTCAGTGCCTTTACCTCACTGGTATCATCCTCTTCATCCTCCAGGTACTCCACAGCCGCCACAATAGGGTTCACCGGATTGAGGGTTTTCTTTACCTTGAAACGCTTTAAGGTAGAGATGAAGATGTTCACTCCTCCATCGGGCAGGTTGATTTTTTTAACGATTTTAGCCGCGGTTCCCACTTTGTACAGGTCGGCAATAGTGGGGGTTTCGGTTTCATTCGCCAACATCACAAGACCGATAAGTCCGTCTTTGGCAACCGCGTCGTCAATAACCTTCACATCCGTAGGATTTCCGATCATAATAGGGGTAAATATCCCCGGAAAAATAGGACGCCCCATGAGGGCGACTAAAGCTAACTTATTAGGAAGCAGTTGATCGATAGGTACTACACTTTGCTCCGACATATATCCGCCTTTTTATTTGTTTTTTCTTTAATATCTATAAATAGTTTAAAAAGATGTCTTATCTGAAATCTGTTTTACCCAATGCTCACTAATCGTAACCGGTTTTGAGGGAAGTCTATAATTTAAATATCGTAAATATTAAGAGGAAAAGCAAATAAAGACACGGAACAGACGGGAGAAAGTAATGAAGGACCTATTAGGTATAGGTTAGATAATCAGGAAGGAAAGGGAAAATTCCCCCTTCCTTGGGGAAGCCTCTTGTTTTTCCTCCTCTTTATCTCTATTACTCGGTTCCCAAATTGTTCACCGAATAGTCCATTATGGTCCATATATCGTCTTTGCGGTGTAAATGATAGGTATACCGCTTCCTTTCGGTAATGGTTCCGATCCTGAATTTTTCCTGTACAGTAACGGCGCCTTCCATTTCGTTGTAGGTGGTCCGCTCGATCTGGAATTCAATGGGAATGTTTACAATATCATCGTTCACAGTCGCCTTTTGTATTTCCATCCGATATCGGGCTACCATCCGCCGGCGGCCTTCTTCGGATTCCGCGAGCCATTGCCGCTGACGTACCGCATCTCGGGCAAGCATGGCTTCCAGATCAAGATAGAGGAAGAATTTTTCCCACTGGGATTTTTGCCTGGCTGTTAAAAGGTAGCGTACCACCTCATCAGGGGGCAGTTTTTCCCGGACCAGTACGGCGTTGGTTTCCACATCCATTTCTACCGGAAGCCCGTCGGGACCCGGTATTGCCGGAGGACGGATACTCAGAGAAAGCCGGTTGGATTCCAAAGGACGGACTCCCGGGATACCTCCTGCATCCCGGTACAGTTCGGGATACATCTTTGCCTGTACAATGAAAGCCCCGCTTTGCTGAAAATCCGCGTAGTTCCTGATGTCTTCTACAAATGAAAAAGACTCCCCGCTCTCTACGGATATTTCCCGGAAATATACCTGCTGCAGGCTTCGTTTGCGTATCAAGATCGCCGCGGGTTCCAAGGTTCGATTGGTCATGGTTCTCACATCAAAATCAATAGAGAAAGCTCTTTCATCCGCCAGTTTGAAACGGAAAGGGACGGGACTGTTATTGGTTATGGTCACCTGAACATAGATGGGAGCATCCGACACATAATAGATTCGTTTGTCATAGTACCGTATGTTGAAAGCTACCTGAGCGGAAGCAACGACAGATCCGATCCCCCATAGCAGGATCGCGAAAACGACGATAGTATACCCTTGTTTCACAGTGAAACTCCATTTCTACATTTTCACATTTCTATTGAGGGTTTAAAAAGACCCTCTACTATATTATAGTAATCGGTAAACCTTTATGAATACCTTATCCTTTCCTTCACTTTTAAGTCAAGTAATCACTTCCCGGCCGGTGGCTACGGCGCTGTCGGCTTTTAAACAGGAACGGTTCCCTCTGGAAATTGAGGCTGCAGAAGGTTCTCTTGCCGCCATTGTACTGGCAGGGTTCTATCAAACCGGCGCGGGAACCTTTCTGGCGGTGGTTCCCTCTGAATCAGAAGCCTCCACTCTCGCTTCGGATTTGAAAACCCTGGGAGTACCTTCCATGATTTTTCCCTGGTGGGGCGCCGTGCCGTACCGGGAGATGGCTCGCCTTTCGCCGGTTTTCGGAGAACGGACTACCATTCTCAGCAATCTGGCCTTGGGGAATAAAGGCATCGTGATTACGTCTGAACGGGCATTTCTCACTCCCTTGCCGCCGCCGGATTATATACGGAGTTTGCTCATTACCCTCAAACCCGGCGGGATTATCGATACCCCCGCTCTTTCAGAAACCATGGTGAACTACGGGTATATCAGGGTTCCCAAGGTTCAGATGCAGGGGGAATTTGCCCTTCGCGGCGAGGTCCTGGATCTGCGCATGGGAGGAGATGATTATGCGTACCGAATTCTCTTTGACTTCAATAGGGTGGAATCAATCAAGCGCTTTGATCCGTTAGATCAAAGCGGGCTTGAAAAAATTCCGGAACTGCGTATCCGCCCTCTCAAGGAAGTGATCTGGTCTGACGACCGGATTGAAATATTAAAGCGGAACCTTGCCTCGTTTGAGGAATTTAGTGAAAAAGGCGCCCGGTTGCTGGAAGATCTCACAGTACGGCGGGGAACTTCCGGGGAAGAACTGTTCTTTCCGTTGGCTTTTGAGAAGGCCGTAGCCCTGTCCGATTATATGGGAGATGCCGGAACGGTCTGCTATAGCGACTGGGAACGGCTTGAAAATGCTCAAGACAGCTTGGAACGGGAATACGGGAATCTGTATACCAAGGCGAAGAGAGAACAACGGGAAGTTCCCAAGCCGGAACGGCTCCTGTTTACATTTAAGGATCTCTCCAGGCAGCGCCTCAGACGGGTTTCCTTTTTGTCCCTCCATAGCGAAGAAGCAAAGGGAGCCTTCAGGCTTTCTCTTGCCGCAGACCCTCCCCGAAGTTTTTTCGGCAATATTAAGTATCTAAAGGAAGAATTCGCGTCTCTATCTAAACAGGGCTGGGATATTTTCGTTGCCGCGGAATCGGAAGTCCAAGCAAGACGGATTGGCGAACTTTTGAAAGATGAAGCGGTTTCGGTGGCCGCATTGCCCCTTTCCGCGGGTTTTGCCCTCCCGGATATAAAACTCATGGTGATTCAGGAAAATGAGATATTCGGCAGGCGGAAACGGATTCCCCGTTCATTGAAGACCGTCAGAAGCGCGGTCATCGATACCTTTGTGGAACTCAATCCCGGAGATTATGTGGTTCACGTTAATTATGGTATCGGCCTCTTCAAAGGAATCGAGCGGGTCCGGGCTTTAGGGCATGAGCGGGATTATGTTAAACTTGAGTATTTCGGGGAGGAATTGGTCTTTGTTCCCATTGAACAGGTCAATCTGGTACAGCGGTATATCGGGAATGAGGGAGCGCCTCCCCGATTGGATAAGCTGGGGTCTAAAAGCTGGGAAAGCCGGAAAGTCCGGGTCAAACAATCGGTGGAGGATATCGCTGAAAAGCTCATCGCCCTCTATTCCAAACGTAAAGCCGCTCAGGGATTTCCCTTTCCCGGGGACAATGAATGGCAGACTATGTTTGAAGCCGCCTTTCCCTTTGAGGAAACCGAAGATCAGCTTCGCTGTGTGGAGGAGATCAAGGCGGACATGGAAAGCCCGCACCCTATGGATCGTCTGGTTTGCGGAGATGTGGGTTACGGTAAAACCGAAGTTGCGGTCCGGGCCTGCTTCAAAGCCATCATGGGAGGCAAACAAGCCGCCTTCCTCGCCCCTACCACTATTCTTGCGGAACAGCATTTTGAAAATTTCCAAGAACGGTTCGCCCAGTTTCCGGTACGCCTTGCCATGCTCTCCCGTTTAGTTGATCGCCCGACCGTAAAGAAGACTCTGGAAGCCGTGAAGTATGGCGAAGTTGATATGCTCGTAGGAACGCACCGGATCATTCAAAAGGATGTGCAGTTTAAGAATCTTGGGCTTATGGTTATCGACGAGGAGCAGCGTTTTGGAGTGAAGGACAAGGAGCGGCTCAAGGAAATGAAAACCAATGTGGATTGCCTTAGCCTGAGCGCCACTCCTATACCGCGGACCCTCCACATGAGCCTCCTCAAAATCCGGGATATGAGCCTCTTGGCTACGCCCCCTCAAAACCGGCATCCTATTGAAACCGTGGTGGAGGAATTTAACGAGGAACGCCTTGCCGCCGCGATACGGCGGGAAGCGGAACGGGGGGGGCAAATTTTTTACCTGCATAACCGGATAGAGAGCCTCAATGAAATACGGATCAAAATCGAGCGCCTTGTGCCGGAGATGCTGGTGGATACCGCCCACGGCCAGATGGAACCCCGCGATTTGGAAGACGTGATGCACCGTTTTATACACGGCGGTTTTCATGTACTGGTATCCACCACCATCATCGAGAACGGCATCGATATCCCCAATGTGAACACCATCATCATAGACCGGGCGGATATGTACGGGGTATCCCAGCTTTACCAGCTTCGAGGGCGGGTAGGCCGTTCAGACCGGGTGGCTTACGCCTATCTGTTCTATCCTAAAGATAAGTCCCTTAGGGAAGAGGCTATGAAGCGGCTTCAGGTGATTTCCGACTTTACCGAGCTTGGTTCAGGTTTTAAGATTGCCATGAAGGACATGGAAATCCGGGGGGCCGGCAACCTTCTAGGACGGGAACAGTCCGGGGATATCTATTCCGTAGGTTTTGAACTCTATCTCCGGCTGCTTGATGAGGCGGTACAGCGTCTTGAAAACGAACGGTACGAAGCTGAAACCGAAACCCTCCTGGAACTGGAATATTCCGGGTTTATCCCGGACACCTATATTGATTCGGCTCAAGAGAAGATGGAGGTCTATAAGAAAATCGCTTCGATACGAGGAAAAGATGAACTGGAACGGGTCTATGGGGAGCTGCTGGACCGTTTCGGCCCTCTGCCGGATGAGGCCGCTTCCCTTTTGTCGCTGGCGGAGATCCGTATTATCTGCCGGGACCTATCGGTCGCTTCTTTGAAAGAACGGAACGGACTGGTACGGATAGAGTTCGGCAAGGTGTCTAAAGTGCAGGTTGAGCGTCTGGTCCGGCTTATGAAGGAAAGCAACGGTAAAGTAAAGCTGGACCCCAAAACTCCGAATGTGCTGATTCTCCATATAGGCAGTATCGGGCTGAAAGAAAAAAGCGAGTTTATCCGGGAAAAGCTGGCGGCTTTAACCGGGAACCGGTAAGGGGCGCTCCTTTACCGGTTCAATTCTGCCGGATTTGTACGCTTCCCCTTTTCTCCTAGCCAGCGAAAGGGACCGCCTCACTAGGCGGTCCCCGCTTTGTGTTGAAAGAATTGCGTTATTGCAGCAGTGCCGGATCAATGGTATAGATACCGAACCCGTCTGCATTGAGGGAGTCAAAGGCAACTCCCGGAATTAAATTATCCTGAGCAAAAG
>JAITHW010000154.1 GCA_031279815.1 Treponema sp.
ACGATACGTGCCTGGGGCATAGCTTGGTTATCGCAAAACTCCCTATAGGGAGCTTTTACGGCGGTTCCAACTACTACCGGTAGTAGCACTACCGGTAGTAGTCATGCTCCCCGGTCTTACTGTATCTCCATAGACGTTACGTTCCCACGCTGCGTGGGTAGGTCTATTTGACTTTTTTAGTATACAACAAGATAGACAGGAGGTCAAGAATGTTGTTTCAAAACCTGTCCGTTGCGCCTTCTGCCTAAAGGCAGGGGTTTTACGGCGAACCGGATAAATCACGGAGATGTTGTGTTATGCAGGAAATAAGAATTCTGGAACTGTTGATTGTAATTCTCGTCCTCGCTCCTTTGATCCGGCATTTTGTGAAAGATTTACAAGCCTTGGAGGGCTTAGTCTGGTTTCCCCCGATTGCTTTGGTTAGCGTTACGGCGCTGTTTCCGGCCTATGGATTCAGGCCGGAATGTATTCCCCTGCTGATCCTGGTGGTTGCCCTGAATATCCCTAATGTCCCGGCCCTTATCTCTCTGTTAAAGCGAGAACATCTTGATACGCTCCGGCATCCGGCCCCGGTACATACCGCTGCAATCATATCTTTCTTGATTATAAGCGCCGGGATAGCCCTTTATTTTGCACCCCTAACAGATACCGCCTTGATTACCGAAGGAGTTACCGCCATAACCTTGAAAGATGAAGATCGGAACGCGGAGCTGTTCCTCCGCATATACGGGGGTGACGGCGAGGGTTACCGGACCGGCGCGGGAAAGCGCCCTCTCCTGCTCCTGGTTCCGCCTATGATCGGTTCTATTATGGCGGTAGATAAGGTATGCGGGGAACTGGAAGCCCAGGGGTTTACGGTGATCAGCTATTCCCGCAGGAAGTTCGATTCCCCCGCGGTTGGAGAAGCGGGGAAAAAATACGGTTCCCCCCTGGGCGGACAAATCCGGTTTCTCCAAGCCCTCCTCATGGGGAAGACCTTTGAAAAACCTAATGCCCTGGGACGGATCTTTGAAGAAGAGCGCAAAGCGGACATTCTCTTTCTGCTTACCTGTATTAAGCGGGAACTTGCTCAAGGCCCTCTAGGGCCGACTGCCGATACGGATACCCTATTTCTTGCAGGGTATGGAACAGGAGGTTCCGCGCTGGTCTTCATTGGGGAATCTTCTGAATTTATTAAAACCAACCCTCAAGTAAAGGGGCTTATGGTGGTGGAAAGCCCTCTTTGGTCTATCTATGACGTAGAGGAACGGCATCCTCCGAAACCTCCCGACGAGGCGGTTAAGTGGTTTAAGACCCTCTGGTCCGGCGTAACCAATGGGTTTATAAACCTGTGGCCCAAAAAAATAGCCGGTATAGAACGGATTCCCCATCCCGGGCTGCCGACCCTCTTCATGGTCTCAGACCGCGCGATTAACCCCCGGCACAGGGAACGCCGGTACCGGCCTATGGCCGGACTCCTCAAGGCCCCTACGCTTACGGCGCTGGCCGCCGTAGAAGGCGCGGGAATCTTGGATTATTCCGATTATCCGGCAAAATACCCCCTCTATGCGGCTTTTTTTTCAGGCCTTAAACGGCCGGTTTGGAAAAACAGCGAATGTATGGCGGGAACGGCTTCTCTGATGACCGCCTTTGCCTCTCTGGTATTGTCCGGCGCGTCTCGGGATTCTGTCGAAGCGCGGACGGTCTTAGAACCGCGGCGGCAGTTTCTGGAAAACATCCATTTTGAAACCGGCGAAGTCTGGAATTTACCGCCTTTTGAGTATATACTTTTTCCATGACAAGCCAAAAATTGGATGGGTTCTTCAGGGGTCTCTTGGATATCGAGGGCTTCGGCAGCATAGACCCGTCATCAAACGGTTTACAGGTGGATAATGACGGTGCGGAAGTGGAAAAAATCGCCTTTGCGGTGGATGCAAGCCTGGAAACTTTTAAACAGGCCGCCGCATCAGGCGCGGGAATGCTTTTTGTTCATCACGGACTTTTCTGGGGATCCCCTATACAGGCGGTGGGTAATCACCGGCGGCGGCTCCGGTTTCTCTTAGACCATAATCTGGCCCTCTATGCGGTGCATCTGCCACTGGATCAGCACCCCCAATGGGGAAACAATGTGAGTCTCGCGGTTCTCTTGGGTATTGCGGAGCCGGAACCTTTTGGGCTGTATCATGGGCGTAAAATAGGATATAAAGGGAAGCTCTCCAAACCCCTGACTGTGGAAGAAGCGGTTACCCGCATTAGTTTTATGGGCCGGGCGCCCCTGGGGGTGTATCCTTTTGGAGTCCGGAAAAATCAGACCGCGGCGGTGATTTCCGGAGGCGCCTCTGATGAGGCGCTACAGGCGATTCAGGAAGGGGTTGATCTCTATGTTACCGGAGAGATGTCCCACCAGGTGTATCACGAATGTCTGGAAGGGGGTCTCAACATAATCGCCGGCGGGCATTATACTACGGAAGTATGGGGGATTCGCCGGATCATGGAACAGTGCGCCTGCCAGTTACAGATAGGCGTGGAATTTATTGATGTTCCTACAGGTTTATAGGAGGTAGTAACCTATGCAATTCAGCGATAAGGATAAAATCGCGCCTTTTTTGCTGACCGGTTTTATAGTTCTTTTGGATCAAGGGATCAAGATGATCATTGTAAAAACCATAACACTCTATGAGTTGGCCGGCAAGCCGGTTGAGGTATTTGGGAATGATCTCCTGTGGATCATCCATGTCCGCAATAGAGCTATTGCCTTTAGTATCGGTCATAACATGCCGGAGGCGATCCGCCCCGGGCTGTTTATTGTGCTGCCTATTATCGTACTGGGGTTTCTGCTCTGGTATTATTTCAAGACTCAGGAATTCTCCCCTTTCCAGCGTTGGTTTGTGGCGGGGATTATCGGCGGCGGTATGGGCAATATTATCGACCGTATATTTCGTCCTGATGGAGTAGTTGATTTTATCAGCGTCAAATTCTACGGGCTGCTGGGATTTGAGCGGTGGCCTACCTTCAATATCGCGGACGCCAGTGTGGTGGTCTGCTGTATCATTTTATTGATCTCTATCTTCATCAGTCCAAGATTTGCCAAAAACAAGGAGTCATTATGAGCAAGAAAACCAATACCCTGCTTTTTGTACTGGGGGCGACCGTTTTTAATGTGCTGGTTACCTTTATCAGTTTAGCCTTACTTTTGTTCATCTATTTCAGATTTTTTATTCCCGTGCTTCCGGAAAGCGCCGCCCCATGGGGATTCCCCATCATATTTGCAGGCGCCATCGCGGCATCCTTTTTCATTTATCGAACGGTTTTAAAACAGGTATTGAAACGGGTAAACATGGAAAAATACTGCGCCCCGATCTTTGGCCCCCGGCGTCCGGCTCACCATAAACCCCAGGACTAGGTCGTTACGCAAGCAGAACCGGTGATTCTCATTTTCAAGCTGCTCATGCATTACGCTGTAAAGCAGTATTCAAATAATTAAATTTTTTTCTTGACAGTTCGGATTTTCATCCCTTATCATAAGATAATATTATGATATTGAAATCTATACATAGCGTTTGTTATCCAACATAACGCTATTTTTGGAAAATAGGAGATTTCATTGAAAATTATTGTACCCATTAAGCAGGTGCCGGAGAGCAGTAATGTAAAGATGGATCCGGTAACCGGCACGGTCATCCGTGCGGGAATTGAAACTGTGGTTAACCCGCTGGATTTATATGCGCTGGAAGCGGCGCTTCGCCTGAAAGAACAATATGGCGGAACGGTGACCGCCGTTTCAATGGGCCCTCCCCAGGCAATGCGGGTTCTGAAAGAAGCCGTGTCTATGGGGTGCGACGATGCCGCTTTGATTTCGGACCGGAAGTTCGGCGGCGCGGATACTCATGCGACGTCGTATACGCTGGCCCAGGGGATCCGCGCTATCGGGGGCGTTGATATAATTATCACCGGAGAACGGGCTACCGACGGGGATACCGCTCAGGTTGGTCCCGGTATTGCCGCGTGGCTGGACATGCCCCTGGCAACGTATGTTTCACAAATCGAAGGCGTTAAAGACAACAGAATTCAGGTGGAACGGCTGGTAGAAGAGGGGTATCAGATCCTTTCGGTGCCTTTTCCCTGCCTTCTGTCGGTGGTCAAAGCAGTGGCGATTCCCCGGCTGCCCACGCTGCAAGGCAAGATCCGGTCTATGGAACTGGCGATTCCTACCTATACCGCGGATAATATGGAATTAAACGTCGAATATCTGGGACTCAAAGGTTCTCCTACTAAGGTCGTCAAGATCGATACTCCTAAAATTACCAGAAGCGGCAAGATCATAACCGCTAACGACGATATTTCCCTTAGGGCGGCGGTGGATGAACTTATGAATCTGCTTGATGCAAAAGGAGTGTTGCCATGAGTGATGTGAAAAACGCGGTATGGACCCTTGCGGAGCAGTTTGACGGGAAACTCAAGGGGGTTTCCTTTGAATTGCTTTCTCGGGGGCGAACCTTGGCGGATAAATTGGGAACGTCTCTGGTCTCGATTCTTATCGGAGACGGCGTGAGCGATGAATCCCTGAACCAGCTTATCTTCCAAGGCGCGGATGCGGTGTATACGGTTCAAGACCCGAAACTCGCCTATTTTGTGTGCGAAACCTACGAGCGGGTTCTTGAAAAACTCATCAAAGAGTATCAGCCGGCTATTCTGCTGGCCGCGGCGACCAGTACCGGCAGAACCCTCATGCCCTATACGGCGGTGAAGGTGCATACCGGACTTACCGCGGACTGTACCGAATTGGATATTGAAGTAGGTACGGGCAATCTCTTGCAGACAAGACCCGCCATTGGCGGCAATATTATGGCAACCATCAAGACTCCGAATCACCGTCCCCAGCTTGCGACGGTCCGCCCCAAATCGTCCCGTCCCTTACCGGCGGATCCTGCCCGCAAAGGGGATATCAAGAAGATTCCGCTGGATACTTCCCTGGTGGCGCAGGACGTTCAGGTAAAAGGGTATCGCAAAGAAGAGTCCGGTTCCCTGCATTTGGAAGAAGCGGATATTGTGGTATCCGGCGGTAAAGGTCTCAAAAAGGGTGAAAATTTCGGCATGATCCATAAACTTGCCGAAAGTTTAAACGCTGCGGTAGGCGCAAGCCGGGACGCGGTAGACCGGGGCTGGATTTCCTATCCCCATCAGATTGGCCTGAGCGGAAAGACCATATCTCCCAAGGTCTACATCGCCGCGGGCATATCCGGGGCGATTCAGCATCTGGCGGGGATTAAGACCAGCGAGACTATCGTATCAATCAACATCGATCCCGATGCGACTCTGCATAAACTTGCCGACCTGGGCATTGTGGGGGACGCTTTCCAGGTGATTCCTGAACTGCAAAAACGCCTTGACGCTCGATATGGAGGGAAACATGGCTAGTAAGTATAATCCGGTTACGCCTGAAGTGGTGAATACCTTGAGGGACATTGCCGGAAAGGGCAATGTATTTACAGATGAAGAAAAGCTGGAAGCTTATTCCCACGATGAAACCGACACGGCGGAATACGGCCATTTCCCGGAAGTGGCGGTGCTGCCGGTAAATACCGGGCAAGTCGCCCAAGTGGTAAAGCTCGCCAACAAGGAGCATATCCCGATTACCCCTCGGGGCGCAGGGTCGGGGCTTTCAGGCGGCGCGATTCCCGAACACGGGGGTATTCTTATCTCTCTTGAAAAGATGAATAAGCTCCTTGAGCTGGACAAATCGAACATGGTTGCCGTGGTGGAAGCGGGGATTGTTACCAACGACTTTGCCAACGCGGTTCAAGCCGAAGGTTTATTCTTTGCGGGCTATCCTATGAGCCTCCAGACCTGTGTTATCGGCGGGAATATCGCCGAGAATGCCGGCGGCGGCAAGGCGGTCAAGTACGGTGTTACCGGGCGGTACATCATCGGGCTTGAACTGGTTACGCCTAAAGGAGACGTAGTGCAGCTTGGGGGCAAGCTGGTCAAGGACGTTTCGGGCTATGACCTGAAGTCCCTGATTGTCGGTTCAGAAGGCACCTTGGGGATTGTTACCAAGGCGATTGTGAAGCTTATCGGCTATCCCGCGAGCAAATCGGACTTGTTGGTTCTCTTCAAGACCCCCAAAGAGGCGATTGACGTGGTGCCGGTTATTCTTTCCCGCGGATTAACCCCTACGAGTATTGAGTTCATGGATCAGCTGTCCTGTAGGACTACCTGTAAGTATCTCAATGAGAGCCTGCCCTATGAAAACGCGGGAGCGATGCTGCTTATCGAGCTGGACGGGACTAATGCGGCTCAGATCGAGATGGACCTTATCGAAGCAGGAAAACTCTGTCAGGAACACGGCGCCATAGAAGTCTATGTGGCGGAAGACAAGAACAATATCGAGCGGATATGGAGCGTGCGCCGGAACATCGCCGAAGCATGGAAGGTATTCAGCCCCACTCAGAGTCTTGAAGACATTGTGGTTCCGATTTCCCGGATTCCTGAGATGATCCCCGAACTGGAGCGGCTGGGAAAGAAATACAACGTTCAGATTCCCTGTTACGGTCACGCGGGAGACGGCAACTTGCATGCTACCCTGGTCAAAGAACCGTCTATGTCTATGGAAGACTGGAAAAAGAACGAAGTCGATTGCTTGAAAGAGCTGTATCAGGTTACGACCGATTTCGGGGGCAAGATAAGCGGAGAACACGGCATCGGCATCAAGCGCCGGGACTATCTGAAACAGGTCATTGATCCGGTAGAATTGCATCTCATGCAGGCGATCAAGAAAGCCTGGGACCCGAATAATATTATGAATCCGGGCAAAATTTTTGCCTAATTAGGATGAAGGCTGCGCGCCGACAGGGGCGCAGCCTTCTAAAAAAGGACCTATGAACAGGTCCAAGTCCTTTTAAAATTGATGAACGATTTTGAGGAGGTTATATGCCGGTAGTTACCTTTCCTTATGGTAAAGAAATGTTAGAGTACGCTATTCCCGACGCCCGCTTTAAAGGACAGTTGGTCTCCCAGATGCATCATTATAAAGCCGCCGCTTCCCAAGAGGAATTGGTTAAGCAGTCCCTTGAACACCCTATCGGTACGCCGAAACTCTCGGTCATGGCTGAGGGCAAGAAAAAAGTGCTGATCATTGCCAGCGATCATACCCGTCCGGTTCCGAGTAAATTTATTATTCCCCCGATGCTGGCGGAAATCAGAAAGGGAAACCCTCAAGCGGATGTCACGATTCTGGTGGCAACCGGGGTTCATCGAGAAACCACTAAAGAAGAACTGATCGATAAGTTCGGTCCCGGTATTGTCAAAAACGAGAAGATTATTATCCATGACAGCGTTACGTCTCCTACGGTCAACTTGGGCAAACTGCCTTCAGGAGGGGACATTATCATCAACAAGCTGGCGATAGAAACGGATCTGCTTGTTTCCGAGGGATTCATCGAACCTCATTTCTTTGCGGGCTTTTCCGGCGGGAGAAAGAGCGTTCTTCCGGGCATTGTGAACCGGGAAACCGTGCTGTACAACCACAATGCGGATTTTATCTCAAGCCCTTACGCCAGAACCGGTGTTGTTGAGGACAATCCGGTTCACATCGATATGCTCTATGCGGCCCGTACCGCCCGGCTTGCGTTTATCTGCAACGTGGTTATCAACGCTCAGAAAGAAGTTATTTTCGCGGTGTCCGGGGATGCCGACCTTGCCCATCGGGCCGGACGGGAATTTCTTGCCGCCAAGTGCCAAGTAGACGCGATACCCGCGGATATTGTTATCTCCACCAACGGAGGGTATCCGCTGGATCAGAACATCTATCAAGCGGTTAAAGGCATGACTGCCGCGGAAGCGACTGTTAAGAAAGGCGGGGTGATCATTATGCTGGCCTATTCCAATGACGGTCACGGCGGGGAATCTTTCTTCAATACCTTCAAACAAGAAAAGAACCTTGTTCGTATGACCGAGACCTTTTTGAAGACCCCGAAAAACAAGACCATTGTGGATCAATGGGAATCCCAGATTTTATCACGGGTTTTGCAGCATGCGAAGATCATCTATATCTCCAGCCTGCCTGATGATATGATCAAGGAATTCCAGATGATCCCGGCTCATTCGATTGAGGAAGCAATGAAAAAGGCTGAGGAACTCGTGGGCAATCCGAACGCGGCTATTACCGCCATTCCCGACGGCATCGCGGTTATTGTGAAAAGCGCGGGGTAGCGGTCTTTAAATTCTCATTTAATCAATAACCCAGGAGCAAGCTCTTGGGTATGTTTTACCTTGAAAGTTCCGGCTTTAACCGAATAATCCCGATTGCTTGTTTTCATATATTTTTTGACTATCCCTGCCGGGCTATGGTAACGCTAACGGCTTTTCTGCTATACAGCATAGTATTTGGCGCCGTTGCTCTTATCTTTGCTATGGTTTTCCTCTTAAAAATCCACCCCATGATTTCCGGCAGAGCGGTTTCTTTTGAAGCAGCCATACGGCCGGCGGAATGTAGGCTTTGAAGTCTTCAAGAAAGGAAGTTGATAACCTAGAAAAAACCGGCATAAAAAGACCCCCGCAAGACGGCGGGAGTCTTTACCCAGCAGGTTTTTATCCCAGCACCCGCTGGGTAACCCCCGCATTGTTGAGGATGGATTGGTCGATGCCCATACCGATGAGGATAAAGGCAATGATACCGACTACTATGCCGTAAAGAAGGAAGGGGAGAAAGGTCTTTTTCATAATTTCCCCTTCGCGGTTATTAAGACCCGTAACCGAACAGACCGCCACAATATTATGCACGCAAATCATGTTCCCCATAGCGCCGCCCACGGCCTGGGCGGCAAGGATAATGATGGTGGGAAGCTGAAGGATCCGGGCCATATCCCACTGGAACATCCCGAAAAGCTGATCCGATACGGTATTGGAACCGGTAATAAACGCGCCCAACCCGCCTACAAAGGAAGCAAAGAAAGGCCACACCGAGCCTACCGCCGAAAGCGCGCCTGCAATGGCAAAAGGAATAGACATGGGCGTACCGGCGCCGGCAAAGCCTTCAGGAATGAGGGGCATTCCTGAAGGCACCGAACCGAGCGCGGTGGCGATGATCGAGCCGCCGGATCCTTGGAAAATCTTCACCAGCGCGACAGCGGTACACAGGGCGATGGTCGGGGCTTTCATCTTGAGGATGGTCTCTTTCCAGGCGGCCTTAACTTCCTCACCGGGCATTTTGTGGATTCCGATTGCACACAGGGAGATAAGTATAAAAGGCACCGTTCCCGGAAGATAGAGGATCTTTATACTGGCGTCATTTACGCCGGTAAAACCAAGAATATTCCTGAAATCGAACAGCCCGTAGTTCCGGTTCAGCATATTTTTGAGGGGGAACGCAAAGGTCCCGTCGGCGTTGGCGCCCCAGTTAACCCTGGTTACCACCAGGATGGCGCCTATAAGAATATAGGGAAGCCATGCCAAGAATTGACTCATTCTGGATTGCACATTAAGGTTTTGGGCGACTTTTATGGTCCCCGTCCAGTTTTTATCCCAGCCCTCCTGATCCCCGAAGGTCCAAGGATCGCCTTTGGGCACACAGATCCCTTTCCGCGCACAGAACATTACAATCCCCAAACCGATAAGGCCGCCGAGCAGGGAGGGAATTTCCGGTCCCAAGGTCCAGGCAATGAGGTAATAGGGAACAAGGAAGGCAAGGGCTGAAAAAAGGGCGAAAGGCCAGACGGCAAAACCCTCTTTCCATGATCTATTGCGGCCGAAGAACCGGGTAATAAAACCCATCATAAAGACCGCGATGATGATCGCCATGGGACCCTGAAACAGGGTAACGGTTTGACCGATTATCTTGAAAAATGTGTCTCTGCCTCCGATATCGGCGGTAAAAATCGTATCAACCACCGTTCCGATAGAAGCCCCGAAGCCCACGATTACCGGCGTACCTACCGCTCCGAAGGTTACGGGGAAAGAATTGTAAACCAGGGCAAGAACCGCCGCAGCCATCGGCGGATATCCGAGGGACAGAAGCAGGGGCGCGGCCAGCGCCGCAGGGGTGCCGAAACCCGCGGCTCCCTCAATGAAGGCGCCGAAGAGATAGCCGATGATGATTCCCTGGACCCGCATATCCTTGCTTATCTGCTGCATTCCCCACTGAATGGTTTCCATACCCCCGGAATGTTGCAAAGTGTGGAGAATGAGCAGCGCGCCGAATACGATAATCAATACCGACGCCGCATTACTTACCCCGGCGAGGCTTTGGGCAAGCAAGTAGAGAGGGGGTAATTTCCAGAAGACCAAGGCAATAATCACACAGGAAAGCCAGGCTACCGGCATGGCTTTCATCGCTCCCCAACGGAATCCAACCATCAGCACCAAAGCTATTATGATGGGGATTAAACCTAGAATTGCGAGTATACCTATTGGCATAAACTCCTCCTTATTTTTGACGGGATACCATATCCCTATAGCAAAGAATCGTATCCGTGCCGATACGATTTGCGATAATTTATTATAACACCCCGGTACAGAACCGTCAAACTTTTGTGTTCCATTAAAAAGTATATTTTTTTATGAATTTATGGCAAAAATAGATAGTATTTAAAAAACAGGGCATTGTTTTCCTCTATATACTATCTTAAAAAAAATATATATAGTTATACATAGGACGGTTTTATGAATAAGATATTGCAAGAAAAGATCATGGAAGCTTTTTCCTCGGTGCTTCCTATTACCGCGATTGTTTTAATCGTCAGCGTGGTTTTGGTACCTATGCATCCCGGGACGATCCTCATGTTCTTGGTCGGAGCGGTATTGCTGATCATAGGAATGGGCTTCTTTAGCTTAGGAGCCGAGATGGCTATGATGCCTATGGGGGAAGGCATCGGCATTCAGCTTACCAAGACGCCGAACCTGGTTCTAATCCTGGGCATCAGTTTTATCATGGGGCTTGTCATTACCATTGCGGAACCGGATTTGCAAGTCCTCGCTACCCAAGTGCCTATTGATCCGGGAATGGTTTTGATCCTAACCGTCGGCGTAGGGGTAGGGCTTTTTCTGGTTATGGGGATGGTGCGGACCTTATTTAAGATTCCCCTGGGCATCCTGCTGGTGATATTTTATATCATTACCTTCGGCGTTACCTATTTTGCTCCAAATAGTTTCATTCCGGTGGCTTTTGATTCCGGCGGGGTAACCACAGGACCCATTACGGTGCCTTTTATTCTGTCTATGGGGGTTGGCGTGGCGTCAATCCGAAGCGATAAACATTCCCAAGACGACAGTTTCGGACTGGTGTCTTTGTGCAGCGTCGGCCCTATTCTATCGGTTCTTCTGTTGGGTACCCTTTTTAGGCCGGCCGGAGCGGAGGTGGAGATCAATGCCGTTCCGGTGGTGGAGACCACCAGGGATGTGGTTAAAGACTTTATTGTTAAGATTCCCCATTACTTTGAAGAAGTGATTATGGCCCTGGGCGCGCTGGTTGCTTTTTTTGTTGTCTTCCAATGTATATCCCGGCGCTACAAGCGGCATCAGATAGTGCGGATCGTCGTGGGTTTTATCTATACCCTCATCGGACTGGTGGTCTTTTTAACCGGAGTCAACGTAGGTTTCATACCGGTAGGCCATCTGCTGGGGAACGATCTGGCGGCGTCTCCTCTTAAATGGATACTTGTTCCCTTGAGTATGATCATCGGGTACTTCATAGTAGCTGCCGAACCTGCGGTTCATGTGTTGAATAAGCAGGTTGAAGAAATATCCGCCGGCGCCATATCCGAAAAGGTAATGAACCGAGGGCTTTCTATTGGGATGGCTATGGCGTTGGCCGTTACCATGATCCGGATTCTGCTGGGTATTCCCATTATGTGGATATTAATCCCTGGGTATGCCCTGGCCCTGAGCTTAACTTTTTTTGTTCCCAAAATATTCACTGGTATCGCCTTCGACTCAGGCGGGGTGTGCAGCGGGCCTATGACCTCTACCTTTCTTCTGCCCCTGGCAATGGGAGTCTGTACCGGCGCGGGGAGAGACTTGATGACTGATGCCTTCGGCATCGTCGCTATGGTCGCTATGGCGCCCCTGATCGTCATCCAATTAATGGGGCTTGCCTACGGCAGGAAGATGAAAATCTCCGCTAAACAAGCGGGCCATGAGGCGATAAGCGTTCAAGATACTGGAATTATCATAGAGTTTGAGGTGTCCTATGAGTAATACGGCCATAAAGCTCCTGTTTTTCATCATAGATTGGAGTAAATCGAAAGTGGTTTCCAGGGTATTTGAACAGGAAAATGTCCAGTTTTACTTTTTCAGCAAGGGAAAAGGAACGGCCAACTCGGAAATTCTCGATTTGTTGGGTATAGGCGCCAGTGATAAAGCGATGATTCTCTGTCTTGAACAGGATTTCATGGTGCCGATGCTTCTCAAAGGGGTCCGGCAGAAACTCGGGGCTCAGAGCGCCGGCGCGGGTATCGCTTTTACAGTTCCCCTATCGGCGATAAACCAGCCCATCTTGCAGATATTGAAAGAAACCGTCCATCCGAATCTTACCAACGACAAAAAAGAGGAGAAAATGAGCGAAATCAAAAATGATGTGATCATTTCCATAATAAATCAGGGCTACAGCGATGAATTTATGACCGTAGCCAGGGAAGCCGGCGCCCGGGGCGGCACGGTGTTTAGCGCTCGGGGACTGACCAACAACAAGCCGGTCAAATTCTTCGGGGTTTCCATACAGGATGAGAAGGAAATCATCATCATCCTGGCCGGCCGGGATAAAAGAACCCCTATCATGCAGGCCCTCAGCAAAGCCTACGGGATTACCAGCCAAGCCGACGGCATCATCTTTTCCCTGCCGGTGGACGAGGTGATGAGCCTGAACGCGGAATAGGGACTTGTTCTTCAAAAGATTCCTGAAAATAAAAAACTCGGCGCCGCTGCTTTTTATACTTTGATAAAATATTCTTTTGCAGAGATATGCAAACCGCGTTTGGCCTCTCCCCCTGTTCCGGGCTTGGCGGTACCCAGGCGCTAGGGGGTTACTTATTTATCAAAAACCTCTTGACCGGAACCTGTTCAGTTATTATGATTTAATTACATCAGGTTTATCCTGATTGATATTGGGGAAGCAGGGTGTAATTCCCTCGCAAGAGCGTTACCGTTACAGCCGGGTTACCAAATACATATTTCTTTGCGCATACCGGAGAATATGAGCATAAAGGTATCAGTAAAACCGAAGCCTTCATAATCATAAACCATGGTATGCGCCACGGTTTTTGTGTTGAGGAGGCTATGGATATAGTTGTAATCGATAGTGATCTGTCCGCGGTTTTGCAGGCTCGGTCCTGGAGACTTTTTAATTGCCATACGTACTGGGCAACCGCTCCGCCAACTAATCTCCTTCTGCCATAACGCTTGTTTTCAAGGAGCCGGCAGGCTCAACACTCAAATTAATTAATTAAGGAGACCCTTTGAATGAAACATATATTCAAATTTTTCTGTATTACGGCGGCACTGGTTATGATTATTGAAGCGACCGCCTGTAATACCGCAAAACCCGCTTCTAAGGACGGCCAAAAGCCCGCGCTGCTGGTGGTCAGCTTCGGTACCAGTTACAACGAATCCCGGGCAAAGACCATCGACGCCGTTGAGCAGGCCTTAGCCGGCGCGTATCCTGATTATGATCAGCGCCGGGCTTTTACCAGTCAGATCATTATTAATAAGCTGAAAGAACGGGACGGACTTACTGTCCATACGGTTACCGAAGCCATGAAACAACTGGAAGAATCCGGGATAAAACAAGTGGTGGTACAGCCGACTTTGGTTATGAACGGCTTGGAGTACAACGATATAATCGCTGAAATTAAGCCCTTTGCACATGCCTTCGACCGTATACAATTTGGCCGGCCTTTGCTCATATCCGATAAGGATTATGACGAGTTCATCACGGTCATTACCGGTGAGGCAAAACAATACGACGACGGTAAAACCGCTATTGTTTTCATGGGGCACGGAACCGAACATGAAGCGAATACGGTTTACCGCAGGCTTGACAAACAGCTCAAAGACAAGGGGTTTTCCCATTATTTTATCGGTACGGTGGAAGCGGAACCCTCTCTGGATGATGTGATTGCGGAAGTAGCCCAACTGGAAGTTCAACAGGTGGTGTTATTACCCCTGATGATCGTGGCCGGGGATCACGCGGTCAACGACATGGCCGGGGATGAGGAAGATTCTTGGAAAACGGTCTTTGAGTCCAAAGGCTATAGGGTAACTCCTATTCTGAAAGGCTTGGGTGAATATCCGGGGATTCGGCAGATCTTTGTCCGCCATGTCCAAGAGGCGCTTGCAGGCAGCCTGTGAACATCAGACACCTGACGCCGTTTATTCTAGCGTTTTTCTTCCTGTCCACGTGTAAAGGTCAGGGAGAAAAGGCCGCGCCGGTTTCTGTAGGAGCATCGGTTTTGAGGGATAGTGACGGCGCTGTCATGCCCTCAGGACCCTGCCGCCGCATTATATCCCTATATTCAGCGCATACGGAAAACCTCTTCACCCTTGGCGCAGGCTCCGCGCTCATAGGCGGCCATAAAACCTGTACCTGGCCGCCTGAAGCGGCAGCGTTGCCGCTCTATGACTATTCCGGAGACCCGGAATACGCCATTGCCGCGGAGCCCGATCTGGTTCTCATAAGACCTTATATCCGCCGGCATAGCCCGGAATATGTAGCGGAACTGGAAAAGGCGGGGATTCAGGTGGTTTCGCTCTATGCCGAAGGGTTCGAAGGCTTTGACGGTTATATCCGCAAGCTGGCCGCGCTTGTGGGCGTAGACCCTGAACCGCATCTTGCCGCGTTCCATAGGGAACTGGATTCTGTGGCGGCAAAAACCGCTCAAATCCCCGGTAAAGATAAACGGCGGGTATTCTTTGAGGCTACGGAAACCGCAGTCCGCACGGTTACCGAAGACTCTTTGCCGGGCCTGGCCATAATCTTGGCAGGAGGCGTCAACATAGCCCAAGGCGCAAAACCCGCCGGTTCCGGCAGTTCCATCGCGGCTTTCGGTATGGAGAAGGTTCTGGAATGGGGAGAATCCATTGACGTCTACCTTGTCCAGACCGGATCCATGAATCCAACGGATAATCTCGATAGGCTCGGCAAACGGCCCGGCTATCACACGATCAAGGCGGTGCGGGAAGGAAAGGTATTATTCATAAACGAAAAACAGATATCTTCTCCCACGTTTCGTTACCTAAGCGGCGTGCAGGAACTTGCGCGGTTTTTGTATCCCGCCCTGTTTCCCTAACCGCAAAACATCACCGCCGAAGACGTAAAGGGCGCAAAAAATAATACTTTATGCGCTGTCTTCGCATTGCGGTCAAAAATGTAAGCGTAACCTTTATCTAAAAATCAACATAGTTGAGGTATACGAATTTTCCGCGGAATTGTTCTCATATAGCTCCCGTAAGATGTATTCCCGCAAAACTCCCTCCCGCCGGTATGATTTGTAGGCGTTTTTACTATCGACAGCGCTCTTCCTTGTAGTACCTGGAATTTCGTGTTAAACTGGTAAAATGACTATTCGAAAAACCAAAATTGTGTGCTCTTTGGGACCGGCAAGCGCAAGCGACGATGTTGTACGCGGCCTGTTGCTTGCGGGCATGAATGTGGCGCGGCTCAATTTTTCTCACGGGACCCATGAAACTCACCGCGCGTCAATAGAGCGGGTGCGGCGCATTTCCCGTGAACTGGACACGCCGGCGGCAATTCTGCTTGATACCAAAGGCCCGGAGATCCGCACGGGCATGGTAGCGGACGACGGCAAAGCGGCGTTCAACACCGGCGACGCGGTGGT
>JAITHW010000169.1 GCA_031279815.1 Treponema sp.
TATAAACAAAAGGAATACGGTTCACTGCGGATATACGCAGTTTTTCGGTGGATTCGACAGGATGGGTAAATGGCGGGATAGGCTCGCAGTAATTAAACACAAAGGGCTTTTTTTGCAGCTCCTCCTTGCCGCCCGCCAGTTCGGCGGCGATATCGATGCACTTCTGGAGCGAATCAATGTCATTGGTTGAAAAGTTCGTCGTCTTGTCGAAGTTACGCAAAGTTTCTATGAAAGTCGAAAGGGTCTGCTTTTCCGGCGCCACGTCAGCGGTTAAGCCTACGGACAGCACGAAGTAAATATTATCCAGCGCCGAGGCGACTTTACACATGGTCTTGATGTCCTTTTTCAGGAAAGGGCGGGCTTTCCCGTCATAAGGATCAACGATTTCAAGCTGGTCCGAGTGGGTACCGAAGTAACACTGTCCCGCCGAGTTGATAAGCATCGCTTCTTTTCCCTCCCGGGTATACAGGCGCAGTTCTTTCGGCGTCATTCGTATGGCATCCTCCACCAGCTTGGGCGGAATATGGGCGATAACCGTATTGCCGCCGCCATCGATGGCAGCGCCGTGCTTTTTCAAAACCTCAACGGACTTTTCGCCGCTTATCTTCATGCCGAATTTTTCCATAAGATACAGCGACTTTTCATGAATCATGCCGATCTCTTTTTCATTAAGAACCGAAAACCGGATGTTCCGGGTAACAGGTAGTTTACTCACGTTTTATTTCCTCCTAAATAAGGCGTTTATGCAAGGCCCTCAAGATACTTTTCCAATAGTTTTTGCTGATCCCCGCTCAAATCAGGGAGACGGAATGCAGCAAGCCGCTTGACAAGAAGTTCCGCCGCCCTTTGCTCCACATCTTTTGAACCGCCGTCCAGCCAGTTTTGAAAGGCTTCACGGGAAAAAAGCGTACTCATAAATCCTTCCCGGCAATGTTCCATCGTATGCTCGCTCATCAAGAAGCTCCCCGCCGGACCGGTTTCCGCGATATACGCCAAGGCAAGGGATTCCGCGTCTATGGCGAAACCCCGCTTCATGCGCAAGACAGCTTCAGCCAACTCTTCATCAATGAGAAATTTCTCAAGACAAACTGTATTGAACGAATCCATGACGCCGCAGGCATGGAGAATAAAATCAACATCCCCGATGACCGCCGGCAGCATGGTCATAGCCGCCTCAATACCGGCCTGCATATCAAGAACTTTCGCGTCCGTGAGGGAACCGCCGGAACGGCAGGGGATATGGTAATGATTACAGAGTGATTTGAACGCAAGAGTGAACAGTCCCGTTTCCGGCGATCCAATTGCCGGCGATACATAGCGGAGGTCGCAGGCTGTAGAGGTCGCGCCCATGATTACCGGAAGGCCGGGTTTTACTATCTGGGCAAGCACGATTCCCGCAAGCACCTCGGCGGTGTCGATGACCAGCGTACCCGCAGGGGTTACCGGACTAGTGGCGCCAGGCTGGGAACAGGCTGCTATCATCACTGGCTGCCCATTTTTCGCATAATCAATCAGTTGGGACGCCATACCTTCATCATAGGCCAGCGGCGAAATCGGACTGATGATGCCGATGGCCCGGTAGGGTCCCCCTTCACCATCGCCGTAGAACTCGCGGATAAGCCTGAGACTTTCCCTGGTCCGGCCCTTGCCCAGGGTAATGCCGATGAGAGGTTTATGGGAATACTTGAGGGCGCAGGCAACCTGAAAGAGCTTGCGTTTTTCCTCCGGCTTATCCTGGGTCTCCACAATAATATAATTGCATATAGAAACAGCTTTTGAAGTCTCGGTGAGCTTCAAAAGATTGATAAAGTCTTCGGTTGTCGCAAGCCGGCGCGTTCCTCCGGAACGGGCGAAAACCGGACCCGAGGCGCCCGCCAAAACCGGCGTACCCTTCCCGACCGTACAATCGTATTCAAGGCTCTTTCCTTTTACGGTGAACGCTTCCGGTACCCTAGCAAGGGTCTTTTGCAGCAGGGCCTCCGGTATACGCACCCTATCGCCGGATACGGAAGCGCCGGATCCGCGGAACAGCGCCAGTGCTTCTTCATGCTGAAATTGCACGCCTACTTCCGCGAGGGTCTTGGCAACCGCCTGGCACAAGGCAGCGACTTCCTCTTCACGTAAAAAATTCCCGCTGAATCTCATATTCTCCCGCTCCTACACATGACCGTAATAGTCCCGGTGGGCGACCACCGAATAGGCGTAATCAAGAAGAGTCCCCCAACTGAAGACCGGGAGATCGCAGGCCCGCTGTATTGCCCGGGCAAAGGGCTGCATACCGGTACATTCCAGCATGATCGCCCCAATCTTCGGCTCCTTGCCGATAAAGCGCCTGCAGCAATCAACGATTTGGGATTCCGCCTTTTCATAGTACGCCTCCGGCGGATCAGGCCGCTTCTCGGGATTCCAGAGATTATCGAATTCCGTAACCCCGTACTCGTCCTGGGAACCGGCTATTACATAGTTTGAGCCTGGCCGAATGCCCGCATTGGCCAGATGCTGGTCGCTCAAAAATTGTTTTTGGGCGCATACAATGCCGACGAGTTTTTTAGGCCCTATCACTTGCTGAATGAAGGGCACCTGCAAGAGGCTGGACATGAAGACCGGAACATCAACCGCCTGGACCACATCCTGCTGGAAAAAGGCAAAGTAGCCGCATTCGGCGGCTATGGCGCGGCAGCCGAGCCGTTCAAGGTGTTTCGCCGCCGCAATCACCGCATTGCGGCACTGATCGGGATTCTTGTCATACACCAGGGTCTTGTTGGTAACCCCTTCGGCGATTTGATATTGGACGGGGTAGTTGAACGCCGAGGCGTTCCGCACATCCCCCGGAAAGCCCGGATAGGCGTCATTGAGCAGAATAATGCCCAGCCCCATCCCGTAACACACATGGTCTTTCCGGGCTTTAATATGGCCGATTCCCCGGTCCCGGTCCTGCCAAAAAATCATAGTACTACCCCCTGCTTATACTTCCCTTCCCGGAGCCATGCGTTGAGTTCATCAATATTCATATCGCCGAGGCCCAGATACTCAAGGGAATAGCCGGTCTTGAGCAGGTCCCGCTTCAAGATCGCCTGGGCCAGGGTGATCATGGAATCGATAACCGGCGTGGGAACGCCGAACTTCTTCCCCAACTGGCTGTAGACATAACACCCCACCGGAATATCTTCGGTGATGTAGCGGTTTTCCATAGTGAAGGGGCCGGTACCATATTGAATGGGGTCCTGCTGATCAAAGGGGATGAGGTAGTCAAAGCCCATATACTCCTGCCCCAGCACGTTTTCACGGGAGAAAAAATGTTCCCGTTTATAGGGTTGAATCCCCACGCCGAGGGCTTTGGCAAGGGCGCATTCTTCCAGATAAAAGCTGTATTGCACTTCCGAAATCGAATTACAGTACGCGTGGGAATAAATCGAGAACTTTGATTTATCGTCTCCAAAGATACGTCCGAAGTTTTCCATGGTTGACACCCCAAGAATCGCGCCTGGACAGTGAAGGACCGGATTTACATTGGAAAGCCCTGTATCAATGGCCGTATCTCCGGCGACTACACCATCACCGCCGGTTACCGCGTCCATAGAGGGAAGGTACGGCGCGGTGGCGAGGAAAGATTCGGTATCGCGGACGGGCATTGCCGCGCCCCGCAAGGTAATGGCCCGGTAGTAGACCCGGATTTTATGAGAAATCACCCCGCCGTAAGTATCCACCCGGCTCCCATAGGTAGAAGATGACCAGCCTCCTACGATGACGTTTTTATCGCATTTGGCCTCCCGCATCAGTTTCCGTAAAACAAGGGAACCGAAATTGTCAGGAAAGATGTGGATTACCTGCCCGTCTTCCAAGTGAGGGATCATCTTTTCAAAAAAAGGTTTATGCCCAAAGGTTGGGGTGGCAACCACGATGATCCCGGCGCCCTTTATCGCCTCGCCCACATCGGCGGTAACCTTCTCCATCTTTGCAAAGCCCTCCCGTTCAAAGCCGTAGAGGTTTACCTGATCGCCGTAAAATTTGATGCCCACCTTTTCGATGTTCCGCAAGGTCTTTTCCGCGAAAGGCGGCATATCGCAAATACGCACCTTTGCCCCGCCCAGGGCGCAATCCCCCGCGATAGCCTTAGCGACAGCGCCGCCGCCAAGAACGGCGATGGGTTTGCCCTTCACATAACTCATGTCATTCATAATACTTTCTCCTCAAAATAGCGTCATTAAAAAATTATCAAGTGTAGCTATACACAAATTCCACGTTTTTCAGCTTATTACCAGTCCAGTGGTTGTACGCTTCGGCGGCGCGGCTTACGGCGTCCCAGTTCAGCTTTAGGCCGAGGCCCGGAGCACGAGGCAAAACACCGATTTTACCGGCCCGGGGTTCCAGTTCAGAGCCGTCCAGGAGATCTTCTTTTAAAAGCTGGTGCATGATCTGGCTGCCGTCGGTTAAATTCGGTATGGTCAGCCCCAAATGATGCTGGCACAAATCGGTAATGCCGGAAACAAACTGCCCGTGCAGGCAAATAGGAATGCCCGCGGCCTCGGCGATAGCAGCGGTTTTTTTAAAGGGGGATATGCCGCCGGTTTCGTGAGGGGAGAGTACCAGCACATCTGCCGCTTCCTGCCGGCAAAGATCGTAAGCTTCCTGCATACTATACACGCTCTGATCCGCGGCAATGGGAACCGGGCTGGACATTTTAATCTGTTTCAGCGCGGCGATGGTCCGGCAGGGGGTCGGCTGTTCCACAAACTCAATATCAAAGGCGCTGAGTTTTTTGATCATATTTTTTGCGGTAAATACATTCCACGCCTCATTGCCATCCAGCCTAAGTTTGTAATTATCACCGATAAGCTTCCGTACCGCCGCCGTATTCTCCACATCGCTCTGTTCCCCCCGGCCTACTTTCATATACACCACAGAACCGCTGTTTTTTAGAAGTTCCTGAACTGATTCAGTGAGTTCCGCCGCCGTGTCCCCCTGCACAAAGGAGAAATAGTCTACCTCGTCCCGGACTAAGCCGCCCAGCATTTCATACAGGGGAAGCCCCGCGGCCTGGCCGGCAATATCCCAGAGCGCCATGTCCAGCCCGGCCAAGGCGAGATTGGGAAAACGGATCGTATCATTGATAAGCCCCAGATGCCGGGCCCGGCAGATCAGGCGGTCTATCTCAAAGGGGGACCGGCCTAAGAGCAATGGTACAATATTGCCGAGAAGCTGGAGGCTGCCATCCGCGGGAAAGGCCGCGGTGGATTCGCCGCGGCCGATAAGGCCCTCATCGGTTTCAACTTCAATCAAGATTACCGCAGCCCCGTAATCAACCCGGCCCGACCAGTGATAGGGCTGCTTAAAGGTTAAGAACAAGGGCTTGAATCTAATTTGAAGGATTTTCATGGTTTCTCCTTGGTTATGGACAGACGCTACTTTAAGTTTCCCATCCTAATCATAAATTGTATCTCCCTTTCATCAAGTCGTCAAGAAAAATTTTATAATTTATAAATTATAAAATTTTTCTTGACGGTGTTTGCCGGGGCCAGATAAAATTAAAATCATTTATTTCAAGAAAGAATATCAGGTTGAGAAAACA
>JAITHW010000221.1 GCA_031279815.1 Treponema sp.
GGGATACTGAAAGCGGGGGGGCAATACGTTCTTTTCAAACTATGGACAGGTTTGATTATGGGGGTTTTCTGTTTTTTGACGCTGCCTACGGCGAAGCAGCCGTACTCATCCGGGGAGGGAGTAATTCCTATAGGGAAATTATGGATAATAAGGCTTTGTCCTCTTCCTCATGGATACCCTTGAGCGACAGGAAAGGTTCGGGTATGGAAATGAGCATTGGTTTTTCTCTTTTAGGGAAATACCCCTTTAGGGTGACCGAACAAATAGCCCTGTTTCCCCTGCTGGGCCTTGAGTATCATATCGCCCTATTGGAATGGCGCCGGCCTGACGGCGGTATCGTATACGACCGGACTACGGGAAAACTGCCCGAGGACCGGGATAAAGACGGCAATTCATACCCCCTGTCTGTCTGGAATTCCCTGTGGATAGATATCGGAGCCGGTTTTGATTATATGTTTTCCGGGCATTGGTATCTGCGGGGCGAGGTTCTATTCGGCTTTAGGCTGCCCACCGGCTATGAGAACGGCGCTCTTGAAATGATCAAGCATCAGTTTAAGGTCCCGGACCAGAAACTCACGGGCCTTACCGGAAATCCTGCCCTTAAAATCGCATTGGGGTATAGATTTCTTAACCGGTAAACCCCGGCATACAAAGCTCCAGCGTACATATCGTGTTCATTCCCATACCCCGCAAGACAGGCCTTTGACAATAGCGCCGGTTTATGATATATTTATTTAATTTATAGGCTTTACGGTTTTACCTGCTCAAGGCTTTGAGCAGAACCCATGCTATATGTCAAAGAACATTGAACCCCCGCTTTCGGTTCTTTACCAGGTTATAACAAAACAAGGAGCTTTATTAAGGATGTTGTTACACAACTTTTTCGTTTCGTCTTATATCCCGGGCCTAAAAGTTTGGGATATAAGACGGCCCTTTGGAAGGATGCTGTTCCGTGTCTAATACCGGCAAAATCATACCCGTCGCTATAGAAGATGAAGTGAAGACCGCTTATCTCAATTACGCTATGTCTGTTATTGTCTCCCGCGCGCTGCCCGATGTGCGGGACGGTCTCAAGCCGGTGCATAGAAGGCTCCTCTATTCCATGGATGAGCTGGGGCTGCGGCCCCACGCGGCCACCAAGAAGAGCGCCCGTATTATCGGGGACGCTATGGGTAAGTATCACCCCCACGGCGATATGTCCCTCTACGACGCGCTGGTGAGAATGGCTCAGGATTTTTCCCTCCGCTACCCCTTGGTACAGGGACAGGGGAACTTCGGTTCTCTTGACGGAGACCCGCCCGCGGCTTCCCGGTACACTGAGGCCAGGCTCTCCCGTATCGGCGACGATATGTTGCAAGACTTGAATAAGGAGACAGCGGATTTTGTTCCCAACTACGATGGGTCTCTTACAGAGCCGGCGGTGCTTCCCGCAGCGGTTCCCAATCTGCTCATCAACGGATCCAGCGGGATTGCGGTAGGGATGGCTACCAACATGGCTGCCCACAACCTTACCGAAGTCTGCTCCGGGATCTGCGCCTATATCGACAACCCGCAGGTAACCGTTGAGGATCTGATGCGGCACATAAGCGGGCCCGACTTTCCCACAGGGGGAATTATCTTCGGCGGCCGGGGTATCAGGGAGGCTTATAAAACCGGCCGGGGCAAATTGCTCATTCGGGGACGGTTTACGGTGGAAACCGGTAAATCCGGCAAAGAAGTCCTTGTATTCACTGAAATCCCCTACGGCGTAAATAAGGCCGCGCTCTTAGAACGGATCGCCGCCCTTGCGAAGGAAAAGGTAATCGACGGCATCGCCGCTTCGAATGATGAATCCGACCGGGAAGGGATGCGGATCGTGATTGAATTGAAGAAAGGTGCGATCCTCAAGGTGGTGCTGAATCAGCTTTTTTCTCATACCCCGCTGCAGTCTTCGTTCAGCATTATCAATCTTGCATTGGTACACGGCAAACCCCAGTGCCTCACCCTCAAGGAACTGATCCGGCACTTTGTGGAACACCGGATAGAGGTGGTTACCCGCCGGACCCGGCATGATCTGCGGAAAGCTCAGGAACGGGCCCATATCTTGGAAGGCCTTTTGGTTGCCTTGAAGCGCATCGACGAGGTAATTGCAATCATCAAGGAGTCCCGGGATATTCAGGCCGCTAAAGCCGCCCAGATGGAACGGTTTGAGCTTTCCGAAGCCCAGGTGCAGGCGATTGTGGATATGCGGCTCGGACGGCTCACCGGTCTGGAAACCGAGAAGCTCCGGCAGGAATTAGACGCGCTGGTCCTGCAAATTACCTATTTCACGTCCCTTTTGGAAGACAAACAGAAACTTCTGAAGGTTATCAAAGAGGAAACCGCGGATATTGCCCGGCGTTATGGGGACAAACGGCGTACCGAAATCGTAGACGGAGAAGTGGAGCATATTAACATAGAGGATTTGATCCAAAAAGAAGAGATGATGATCCTTATTTCCAATCGGGGCTATATCAAGAGGGTTCCGGTAGCGTCGTATCGGAATCAGAGCCGGGGAGGGAAGGGCATGATCAGCGCCAAACTGGCGGAAGACGACTTTATTGAGCAGCTTTTCGTGGCGTCTACTCACGAATACATCATGTTTATCACCAGCGCGGGCAAGGCGTACTGGATGAAAGTTCATGAAGTGCCCGAAGGCTCCCGAACATCCAAAGGGATACATATCAAGAGCATTCTCACGGTTGGGCCTAACGAGGAGATTACCGCGGTGGTGTCTCTCAAGGAGTTTACCGGCAGCCGCTATCTGTTCATGGGAACCGCTCGGGGGATTGTCAAGAAAGTCAGGATCAGTGAGTTTGCCAACGCCAGAACCAGAGGGGTCATCGCGGTCAGCCTAGACGAAGGGGACAGGCTGGTGAGCGCGCTCCTCACAGCGGGCAGCGACGAAGTGATGCTCCTGTCCCGGCAGGGCCAGGCGCTGCGCACCGGGGAGGATCAGATCCGGGCTGCGGGACGTTCTTCCCGCGGGGTCTTGGGCATGAAACTGGGAAACGGCGATGAACTCACCGGACTGCTACGGGTAGATGAGCAGGAAACCATGCTGCTGCTTTCAAAGTACGGCTATGGGAAACGGGTGGATTTCAAAGAATTCTCCGCTCACCGGCGCGCTACCGGAGGGCAGAAGATATATCCCATTACCGAGAAAACCGGCGAGATTGTAGGCTGCGTCAATGTTTTGGAAAATGAGGCGATTATGTGCATCACCAGCCAGGGGAAGTCCATAAAACTCAAAGTGAATGTCATCCGGGTCATGGGCCGTTCCGCCCGGGGGGTGCGGATCCTCAGCATCAATGAGACCGATTTCGTGATCGGGGTGGACCGGATTGTTCAGGAAGACTTGGGGTATAACAAAAAACCGGATGCCCTGGAGTCGGCCGCACCCGCGGAAGCCGATGATACCGGGCTTTTCCGCGAAGAACATGAGGGAACAGCAGACGGCGCTTTTGACGAAGCGGTCGAAAATGATGAAACAGCCGGTGAAGCAGAGGGCCGGCATGGTAAATAGTAAATGGTTACAGCTTACCTATCCCCGGCCTGATAAAAAGCCCGCGGATTAGCACGGATTCGGTTCTTGTATTAATCCGTGAATATCCGTGAAAATCCGCAGGCCCTGTTTCAGCGCAATCCGCGGGCCGCTTTTACCTGTCCCCATGCCTCCGCGGGGGTTTCACGATAAAAGTCCGCGGAGAACCTATGATTTAGATTATCGGGAGAACGTGGTACCCTGGTCTGACGGGGCCAGGGAAGGCCAGCCCCTTGCGGGGCTAATTATAAGAGGTGGAAGGCTGATCCGTGTAGTGAGGAAAACCCGCGAGGGAGGAACCCCGGCGCAGAGAATAATAAATGGATACAACTTATAATGACGATAATGGGTAGTTTAGGCGCATTTACCCGAATATATGTATATCAATAAGTATATACTAAGGAGGATATTATGACAATGATTGAAAATTTAAAATCGTTTGTACGGTCTTTTAGGTATCTGAAGAAAAACGATACAGACGGATCTTGTTTATCGAAAAATTCTATATCGAAAGCAACAATTTACGCCTTACACAACGTTATTTCGAGGAAAAGTACCCGGATAGTTATACTACCAGAAGATATGATGACTTTGAGTATTATACCGGGAGGTATATATCATATTCTGATTCACCGATACTCGGTAAATCGAAATCCCATTTATTATACCTGAACGACTGTAGAAAAAAAATCGAAATACAGAGGGGTAAGGAAATTGTAAATTTCGTGTGGAGGGAATTTTGCGAGTGTAATAAAGATATGATCCCTCCGTATTTTAATATTATAGTTCATTAAGTTAAGTATATGAAAGTTTAAAATAATCATAAATCCCATCGCTGAGGGATTGGAAATTGTGTAAGTTATTACGAAGATGCCTTTTCATGTTAGCCCAGGATTTC
>JAITHW010000200.1 GCA_031279815.1 Treponema sp.
AGTATTGACCGCAACGAGGTAGATGAAGTTAATCTGGTTCCCCACATTTACCGCGGCCATGCTGATATCGCCCAGCCCCGCAACCATGAAGTTGTCGATGAGAGAAACCATACTCATAATGAGCTGCTGGAGCATGACCGGCAAGGCGATACTTAAAGCCTCGCGATAAAAACCGAAAGGGCCGAAATATTTACTAGACATTGTTTAATAACCACTGGTACCAAAATCGCTTGTTGTTTGCATCGCTTATGGTCTTCGCTTTTTTCTTAATTTAAGATAATTACAGTTAATAATACTGATCTATTGGATAAAAGTAAATACCTGGGGATTCATTGATTATATAGTCAACCCATTTAAGAAAGGCGAAGCTCAATGTTAGCTTCCTGCCATGGAATAAGCGAATTCTTGAAAAAATCCACGGATTGTACGGATTTTCATGGATTATGCCGGTTCTGGTGAACTGAAATCCGTGTTAATCCATATAATCCGTGGACCTTATTTAGTTATTTTTAAGGGGAACAACTATAGGACAAACCGGTTCGGCCTTTCTTGTACAAAATAAACAATACCGTATAGTATAAGCGGTAGGAGGCTTTATGAAAAAAGATATCATCCTTGCGGGGGTCGGGGGACAGGGAGTCCTTTCCATCGCCGCTATTATCGCCCGGTCTGCGGTTAAAGAGGGCTTATCGGTGCGTCAATCCGAGGTACACGGCATGGCTCAACGGGGAGGCGCTGTCTTAGCTCATCTTCGCATTGCCGACACACGGATCTTTTCGGACTTAGTACCCCAAGGAGGGGCGGACCTCATCATATCTATGGAACCCTTAGAAAGCCTCCGGTATCTTGCATGGCTTTCCCCAAAGGGCGCCCTGGTAACCGCGGCGGAACCCTTTCTCAATATAGGAAATTACCCGGACCTTTCCCTCATTCTCAAGGCCCTTGAGCAACTGCCCCTTCACCGGGTCTTGCAAGCCGGAGTATTGGCTAAAGAAGCGGGCCTTGCCAGGGCGGTAAATATGGTCATGGTGGGGGCTGCGTCTCCATTCCTTCCCATTCCTGTGGAGGCCCTGGAACAGACCATAGCCGCTCTATTCGCATCCAAAGAATCTTCCATTATTGCGGCAAACCAAAAGGCCTTTGCTTTAGGCAGAGCAGGATAGGGTAAGCGGCAGGAAGGCGGAGTGCGGAACCGTGTTGTTTCGGGGCGTTCTCATGGCTCGTCCAAGCGATTAAAGGAAAAACCGGGGTAAATCGCGTCCCCGCGGGGTTTCTCAGGGAGGCGCGGGGCGTCAAGACAAATCGTATATCCTCTACAGCGCTTCGATTATAGCCGCGTATGTACTCCACCCGGGGGCGGCCCGATAGTCGTCTACGCTGCCCCCCAGGCGCCTTAATCGCCGATAAGGCGGCGCGTTGTTAAATGCGTTCAGCGCCAGAACCAGCAGGGTCTGGTTTATGGAGGTGATGGAACCGGGTAGGACGACCCTTACCACCTTATCTTTATCGGGCCGGACATTTGTTATTGCTACTAAAGAGGGGGTATCTGGAATCATACCGCCCGTATAGAGGCTCAGGTCAAGGTTTACATGCTTCCCTAGACAACGGGGCAATGCCTTTAGATAAAAGGGCAAGAGGGGAAAAACTAAGGAGAGGATAGGGTTAGGGACCGCGCGGTTCTAAAGCAATAGGGCATACCTAATGAAGTTCCTGCTTTTTGCATGACACACCCGGAATTTTGAGCGTATCATGGCGCATTGGCCGGCCCATACGGGCCGGGTAAAACAAAAACGCCCTGAACATACCTTGAGCCGTTTCTCCGGCTTCAGCGTACCTTCATTCGGTATAAGAGACATTTTGGAGAGATGCCTCTTTACAAGGGGTTCTCGGGGGTAAAAGCAGAAAAAATTGCCCGCGGACCGAGGACAGGAAAAAGCGTTTTACCACTTACCATATCCCGCAGATACAGAACGCCGGAGTCTATGGTAATCGCGGATAACAATGCTTTTGCCGCGCTTCACCTATACTTTTTTAGGATTACCTGTTTATTCTGTCTCTATAATTAGGCCGGTGAAACGCGCGTCTGTCTCAGCTCCGTCCCTCCGGCATTGCTTTCAATGTCTCTTGTAACTTTTCGCTCTTTTCAGAATAGTATTATAGTAGATATGATGTTACAGCGTTTTCGGTATCAAGGGGTTTGCAGTGTCAACGGCGTCCATTGATAAACCTCATGTTTTAATCGGTTTGATCGGCCTTGTCCCCCTTATTATCCTTGCGGTTTGTCATTACCATAGGCATCGTTCTTTTCTAGGCTGCCTTGTACCCTCCGCCCTGTTGGAAAGGGAGAGCTTTATAAGAGAACTGAAACTCCGGTATGTTTTTTCCCAGGTGTTTTTCGGGGTCTTTCTTGTCTGTACCATCATAGCCCTGGCGGGTCCCCGGTGGGGGCGGCGGATCGTGATGGAATATCACCGAGGGCTTGATGTGGTCCTAGCCTTAGACCTATCCCGCAGCATGGAAGTCCGGGATGTAACCGGGATCGCGGCGCATGATGAAGCCCCGGCAGGGACAAAGGATTCCCGGCTTGACCGGGTTATCCGTATTGCCTTGGATACAGTGGAGGCTTCCGCGGGGATCCGCTTCGGCGTGGCTATAGGTAAAGCCCGGGGGGTGCTTGCAGTGCCTCTAACCTACGACAGCGAATCGGCGCTTGGTTTCCTGGAAGGGCTTTCCGGTTCGGCTGTCACCGGAAGGGGAACCAATCTGGAAACCCTGATCCATGCGGCTTCCGAAGCGTTTCAGGACGCTTTTCCCGCCAGGCGGGGGATCATCCTGTTTTCCGACGGGGAATCCTGGTCGGGATCCCTTTCCGCAGCCATTGACCGGGTTATGGATGCAGGAATTACGATTACCGCCTTGGGAGTCGGTACCGAAACAGGCGGTTCCGTTCCCCAGAAGACCGCAGCGGAGGATAATCAACATCCTCCCGTCAGTTACCGGCGGGAGGATGTTTTGCGGAATATCGCGGAACGCAGCGGAGGCATATACGTGGATGGAAACCGCAGAGACGCGGCGGCGCTGCTGACCGCTCATATTCGGTCTCTTTCTCCTGAATCGGGAACCAAAGGCTATCATATTGAGGCTCAAGCTCAATGGCGGCTTTTTGTCATAATTGCTCTGGTGAGTTTGGGGCTGTCAAAACTATTGGAAAAAAAGAAAAGAAAGAGGCATCATGACTGAGCGGTTTTTGGGTATGTGCTGGATACTCCTTGTTTTGTTGCCCTGCTCTTGTTCCAAAATTCAAGGGAAGCTCCTCATTATGGAGGGAAATTTTTTCAATTCCCGGGGTATGTATAATGAAGCCATCGGGTCATATCTAAAAGCCCGGCACTATACCGAAGCCCGGGCTTATGCTGAATTCGGTCTTGGGACCGTGTATTTCTCTCTGGATGAGGGAGCCGTTGCCTTGGACCGTTTTGCCGCGGCGGAACAGTCCCTCCGGGATGTATCCAAAAATATGTCCCCTGAATTACTATACCGGATTCGTTACAATACCGGAATAGTCCGGTTCAAAGAAGGGGATTATACCGCTGCGGCCGGCTCTTTTCGGTCGGCTTTGGAAATAGACGGCAGCCGTATTGAAGCAAAGCGGAATCTGGAATTAAGCCTGTTATCCCTTGCCCAGCAGAAAACCGCCCAGGCAATTGCCCCGGAACAGGAGTCATCTGCCGGCAACCGGGACCGGCTTCCCGCTTTGTTTGATTATCTACGCCAAAAGGAACGGAACCGATGGAAAAGCAGGGAATGGATCGAAGACGCGTCCTATTCGGGTCCGGATTATTAAACTGCGGCATACTGTTTTGGTACCTGCTGTATCCGGCCGTTGATATGATGGCGCAGATAGATACCGAACCGGGGGATCAGGGAAGAACCGTTACGGATTCCCTGATCGTGGAAGTACAGGCCGTTCCTGAAATGCCTGCCCTATATTCCCCCTGGATACTTACGTTTCTCGTGGATCACCCTTCCCCATCGGAAGTTATCATTCGGTATCCTCCGCTGCCTTCCGCGCTCTCCTTGGAAAGCATCCGTACCGGAGCGCGTATGCTTGAACGGCCTGGGGAAACCCGCAGACGCTGGACCGCGATAGAGTTTTGGTTCATTCCCCAGCAGCCCGGAGCCATCGGCCTGAAGCCCTTTGAGATTAGTACCCCGGATAAAAGGAGCCTTACCGCGCCTGTTTCCGGGTATATTCAGGGAACCGCCGGGAAATATCATCCCTATTTTTCCTGGGGAACCCCTCCCCGTTCGCTCAACATTGGGGAACAGGGAGAATTGTCCCTGTATCTTATCAACTGGGACCCCCAAAAACCCCTTCCCGGACAGGATCTGCTCAAGCGGAAGGCCCCCGAACAGGCGATTCTTGAGGAAGGGGTCATTGCCGAATCGGATCGGAAACAGGGAGTGGTCCTTCGTTTGGGGATAATCCCTCTGGGAGGCAGGGAATTCATATTGGAACCGGTTTTTATTCAGCACGAGGGACTTACTATGGAAATTCCCGGCATTAGTATTCCCCTTATCCCCAGAGAAAAAGAGGAACCCCCAGAGGAAAGAAGCGGTTCTCTCCTGTCTCCCCCTGAAACGCCGGATCCTTCCGCGCCTGCTTTGCCGGAAATCCCCGTCCAAGTGTTTCCCCTGTTTCGCTCCGGTTATGAAAAGGCCCTGCAAAAGATACGAAGCCTTTGGAATGAGGGACATATTCCCGAAGCCCTGGCGGAGATGCGCCTGCATGAACGGGAGCATATTGCAGGTCCTCAATTTGCGGTTCTGCGCCGGGAAGCGGAACGGCGTTTAGGATTCGAGCTTGCCCAGGATGAACGTCGGCGGCCAAGGAAATTCTTCAGATTCCTCTTCCTGGGAAGCCTCGGTCTTTTAATCCTAACGGCGGTCTGGTGTATCCGCAACAGACAATCCCTTATATTGAAACAAAAAGCCGTAACTTTCCATTTTCCTTGGGGTTATAAAGGTATTGCTGTCATCTCAATAGCGCTGATGATCAGCGCGGCTATCGGTTTCAGAGAGGGTATGCTATACTCCGCTTCGGATCGAAAGAACGGCCCGGCAATACTGAAGGCATCCGAAGCCCGCAGGATACCCGATGAGGGCGGCGGAATAAGCGCCCGTTTCAGCGGCGGTCAGCCCGTGATTATCCGGTCCGTTTCAGATTCCTGGATGTATGTAGAATCCTTTGACGGCAGGATTGGCTGGGTGCCGAGAGATAAGGTTATTGTATATTAGGAACCGGCATGGATTTCGGAGATATTTTGGATGAGTGGGATCGGCAAACCGCCAGACCCCAGGGGAAAAAAAAGAAGGCTTCAAAGAACGTACCGGCTCCCCCTAAGCGCGATGCCCCGGAGGAGCCTGAACCGAAGAAAACCGGTGAACCTAAGCGGGTTCATCCCCTCACCGCATGGCTGAGAATACACGAGGTATACGATAAAGACGCGGAAGCTCAGGATGAGCAGGCCGCCGCGGGGGAACGCCGCCGCCGGCTGCTTCATAAAAAGCCCGACGCGGTCATAGACCTTCATGGGCTTAACCAGAATGAATCCTGGATCGCTCTGGAAGCCTTTTTTCAAGAAGGCAGGATGCAGGGGTTTGAAAAGCTCCTCATTATCCACGGGAAGGGGAATCATTCTTCAGGGGAGGCGGTGTTAAAGCAAACGGTCAAAAAGTTTATTGAACGCTGCCCCTTTGCAGGAGAAAGCGGTCATGGGAATTCCGCTTCCGGCGGTACGGGAGCCACCTGGGTCCTGCTGAAAAAGTCCGGTAAATAGCCGCAGGATACCCTGCAAAGGGCCCGGACTATCATCCCTGAGAAAGAGTAAGATTGACATGTAAAATAGAGCGCGGTATACTCTAAGGACTTGTGCGGAGCGCATAAATCCGATGCCTGCGGAGGATAAGACCCCTGCGGCGAACCGGGAAACCTGTTCTCCCTAAGCCTTGCGGTCGAAGCAAGAGCCTTATGCTTCAGCATAAGGCAGTTCACTTAAAAGTATGGATGCCTACATGAAACACGGCAAATTCGGTGACTACGGGGGGCAGTATATCCCGGAAACTCTGATGAACGAGATCATCAATCTGGAACGAGCGTACGAACATTATAAAACCGATCCCGGTTTTATCACAGAACTGGAAGGGCTTCTCACAGGCTATGCAGGACGGCCTTCACGGTTATACTATGCCCGAAAGATGACCGGGGATTTGGGAGGAGCCAAGATTTATCTTAAACGGGAAGATCTGAACCACACCGGTTCCCACAAGATCAACAACGTGTTAGGTCAGACCCTCTTGGCAAAGAAGCTCGGTAAGACCAGAGTCATTGCCGAAACCGGAGCGGGTCAGCACGGGGTTGCCGCAGCCACCGCGGCCGCGCTGCTTGGGCTGGAATGCGTGATCTTTATGGGCAAAGAGGATACCGAACGGCAGTCCCTCAATGTGTACCGAATGGAACTATTGGGAGCCACGGTACACGCGGTTACTTCCGGGACCCAGACCTTGAAAGACGCGGTGAATGAAACCATGCGGGAATGGGCCGGACGGGTTCATGACACTCATTATGTCCTGGGTTCTGTGATGGGGCCTCACCCCTTTCCCATGATGGTCCGGGATTTCCAGAGCGTTATAGGCAGAGAGGCCAGGGAACAGATTTTAGCCGTGGAAGGGAAGCTCCCCGCGGCGGTGATCGCGTGCGTGGGAGGGGGCAGCAACGCGATGGGGCTTTTCCATCATTTTATCCCGGATACACAGGTGAGACTCATCGGCTGTGAAGCTGCCGGGCGGGGTATTGATACGGAACGCCACGCTGCTGCCGTTGCCAAGGGGCGTATCGGGGTTTTTCACGGCATGAAGTCTTACTTCTGCCAAGACTCGGAGGGACAGATTGCGCCGGTGTACTCCATATCCGCGGGTCTGGATTATCCGGGGATAGGCCCCGAACACGCGTACTTACATGATACGGCCCGGGCCGAGTATATTCCCATTACCGACGAAGCCGCGGTATCCGCCTTCGAGTATCTTGCCCGGATCGAAGGGATCATACCGGCTGTTGAAAGCGCCCACGCGGTAGCCCACGCCCGGGTCTTGGCTCCCGCTTTGGACAGAGATGAAAGCATCATCGTAAACCTCTCGGGACGGGGGGATAAAGACGTGGCCGCCATAGCCCGGTATAGAGGGAGAACCTTCCATGAGTAAGATACGGACCGCGTTTGAGCAGGGCAAAGCCTTTATCGGATTTATTACCGCAGGGGATCCCTCCATTGAAAAGACCGAGGAGTTTGTTCTTGAACTGGCCAAAGCCGGAACAAACCTGATAGAAATCGGTATTCCCTTTTCCGATCCTATTGCCGAAGGCCCCGTGATACAGCGGGCAAATATCAGAGCCCTTTCCGCAGGCGCTACGGTCTCCAAGATATTCGCTTTGGTAGAGCGCCTGCGCGGGCGGATTCAAACTCCCATCGTATTTCTTACCTATCTCAATCCGGTTTTCCATTACGGCTATGAGGCTTTTTTCAGACGCTGCCGGGAAACCCGCGTAGACGGCATTATCATACCGGATCTGCCCTTTGAGGAACAGGAGGAAGTGCGGAGTGTTGCGCAAGGTTACGGAGTTGATCTCATCTCTCTGATCGCTCCGACATCCCGGCAGCGGATCGCGGGCATTGCCGCCGCGGCCGAGGGCTTCCTGTACATTGTGTCCTCTTTGGGCGTTACCGGCATTAGAGGCGCCATCGAAACCGACCTTGCGGCTATGGTCAAAGCGGCCCGTGTCACCGCACGGGTCCCCCTAGCGGTAGGCTTCGGCATTAACACCCCGGCGCAGGCAGGGGAGATCGCCCGGATCGCCGACGGCGTGATTGTGGGCAGCGCGATCGTCAAGATTATTGAAGAACACCGGGAAAACGCGGGGCCTTATATCTATGAATACGCCGGCAAGATGAAAGCCGCGCTACAGTAACCGGGAACCCGCCCCGGAGTTTTTGCGGGATTCCCGCGTACCTTCGTCAGATGCCTCATGCCTAAAGGCAGGGGCTTGCGGCTCTTTCGAGACCGGCGCTACATATAGTATAGTTGTTCCCTTTAAGAATACTTCCATGGGTGTCCACGGATTACACGGATTTCAGTTCCCCAGAACCGGTATAATCCGTGTAATCCGTGGATTTTTTCGAGTCTTCGCCTATTCCATGTCAGGGAGCTAAAATAGAGCTTCGCCCTTCTTAAGTGGATTAACTATATAGTTGGGTTTCCGTATCCTTCGTCCCGGTTTATACCGGGCGCGGGGTTCCGGTAGAAAAGCGTCCGCTTAGGTTTCTCTATAGTACCGGTAGAGTATCGCCGGAATCCACACCGCCATAGGAACCGAGGTAATCCCAAAGAGCAAAAAGCCCCAAGACGCTTGTTGGGAAAAAAAAGCCCAATAACTGGTAGCCCCGGTGAAGGGTAACAGCAGAATACCCATCACCGCGATACCAGCCGGAATTCTCCTGCTCATGATCAGGTTGATACAAAAGGAGATTCCCACCACTAAGGCGGTCCGAAGCAGGGGAACCAATACGAGTAAAATGGGGTTGTTTTGGACATTCCAGCTTACCTGCCGGATAGCCGCATCGGGAATGAGCCAGAGAAGGGCGAAGTTGGCGAAATCTTTAGAGCCTCCGAAGGGGAGTAACAGCAGGTACGCCGCTAAAGGAAGCAATACCGGTACGCCGGCTATATCAACAAAACCGCTTATCCAGCGGGATAAGCCGAAACCTCCCGGCTGCACAAAGGATCCCAGAAAGAATAGAATTAAAGCAACGGTACTTCCCAAAATAAGGGCCAGAATCCCCCCCGCGCCGGTATTACGTTTCGGCATCAAAGCAGACCAAAAAAGATAAAACAGAGGCATCCAAAGGAGGCAGAACAATCTCATGTCTCTTACCCTAGCATAAACTGCAATAGAAGTGAAGGGTAATTCCCCATGCCTCTTCCCTTGCCTTCACGCGCCGCCCTGTATTCAGGTTATCTCTTCTTCACAGGGTATCAGGACTCGAAAGCCTAAGTAACTGTCCTTGCTGAAGGGGTTATTACTGCACCGGTTGGCGGAACGCAGATACAGGGCGCTGCCGCCCCAGCTTCCGCCGCGGATTACCCGGTCTGCGCCTGTATTCGGACCTGCCGGGTTGCTCTGTTTCCGGGTATCGTAAACTCCATACCAATCCCAGCACCATTCCCACACATTACCGTGCATATCGTACAAACCCCAGGAGTTCGGGGCAAAAGTCCCCACAGGGGTCGTTTTTTCCCGGTACAGCCCGCGTACGCCATTGGTATAGAAATAATTCCCATCGTAATTCGCCTGATCCGTAGTGATATGGTCCCCGGTATTAAAAGCGGTAAAGGTCTGGGCCCTGCACGCGTATTCCCATTCCGCTTCCGTAGGCAGCCGGTAGCCGACGGTATGCCAATTACATCTCACAGCTTCCCCTTTGAGCGTATACACCGGGTTGAACCCCTCTTGACCGCTCCTGGCGTTGCAGTAGGCCACAGCATCATGCCAACTGACGTTTTCTACCGGCAGGTTAGGCCCTTTGAAATGACTTGGATTCATCTTCATAACCTGCTCATATTCCTGCTGGGTAACCTCATATTTACTCATGTAGAACCCGTTCACACTCACCAGGTGAGAGATTTCATTATCAGTCCGGTCTTTTTCCCTCTCGGAACTCCCCATCATAAAACTTCCGCCCTCTATTTTAACGAAATCATTTGGTATGGCCACGGCTTTTTTTACCTGCTCAACCTGGGCAGAAGACGCAGGCCCGCCGGTTTCAGCCGATACGGGTTTGGAAGCTTTCCCGGCCTCATTATCCTGATTACCGGCAGGCTGTACCCGCGTCTCCGGTACCGGCAGGGGTTGCGGTTTTTCTAATGCTTCTTCGTACAAAGCTATGCACTGTTGAGCGGCTTCTTTAAACCAATGACTCGATGTTTTATAGCGTTTCAAATGTTCAAACACGGTACCCAAGGTATATTTGGCATGATAATCCCCCTGTTCCGCAGCCTCTTGGAGCCGGGTAACGGTTTCCTCCTCATGTTCCGGCTGACCTTCAGTAAGGGTCTTTAGTAAACCTATGGTCTCTTCGGCCTCTTCTTGAAGAATCATATACTCATCCTGTAGCCGCTCGATCAAGCGGCCTGCGGTCTTATCCGGTTCCTCTGAAGCGAGCAGTTCCTGATAGCCGCCTATTTCAAGGCTCTGGAGGAAACGGCGAATTTCTCTTTTAAAGGCGCCCTTGGCATAGCTATACAAGAGGGTTTTACAGCGATCGCTGTTTTCAAGAATGGCAATTCCCTGTTCTTGAATGGCGTGATTTACTAGCTCCTGAAACGATATCAACATCATAAACTCCCATATCTTACTTGTTTTTTATAAAGAAACGCGGTAAAGCCAAAGCCTTTAGACTTATGGATATAAGGCGCAACGAAAAAGTTTTGTAACAACATTTTTGACAATACTCCTTGTTTTCTTGTTTTGCCAAAGAACCGAAAGCAGGGTTCGATGGTCTTTGAGAGGATGAGACCTCCGCGCCGCTTGGATTCGCTCAACCGGCCTAAGCCTTGCCGTCGAAACAGGAAGCCTTATGTTTTAACACTCGACAGTTCATACTTTTCATAACCGGGCCTGTCATTATGCTTATAGTATGTATTCCGAATCGAACGAGAAGTATCGGCGTATCATGGGAGCCTGTTGTGAAAGTCCTGTAATTCCCCCATATTCAGGGTAGCAAAGTAATCCTCTAGGGTTTCAGGACGCCGGATCATGAGAAAAGAGCCGTCAGTTCGCAAGAGCAGTTCCCCGCAGCGGAGTTTGCCGTTGTAGTTGAAGCCCATAGCCCTGCCGTGCGCCCCCGCGTCGTGGATAACCACAAAATCGCCCGCGGTTTCATCGGCATGGATCTTGGGCAGGCGCCGCCGAACGGCAAATTTATCGTTATTTTCACAGAGGCTTCCCACCACATCGTTGGTTTCCGCGGCATCGGCGGTTTCTTTTCCCGGAATGGTGATATGATGATAGGCTCCGTAAAGGGCCGGGCGCATGAGATCCGCCATACAAGCGTCAAGCCCGATATACTCCCGGTAGATGCTTTTGCGGTGAATTGCCCGGGCCACAAGCCAGCCGTAAGGTCCGGTTACCGCCCGCGCCCACTCGGTATGGATCCCCAGGGGATCAAGCCCTGCAGGGAGGATGATCTCATCATAGGCTTTCCTGATACCCGCCGCGAGGCATCCATAGTCAACGGCTTCCTGTTCAGGCCCATAGGGGATCCCCACGCCTCCTCCCAGGTTCACGAATTCCAGCCGTATACCGGTTTTTGCCCGTATTTCCACCGCCAGTTCAAAGAGGAGCCTGGCGGTCTCGATGTGATATGCAGGATTAAGCTCGTTGGAAGCCGCCATGGTGTGAAGGGCAAAACGGGCCGCGCCTTTATCCTGAAGCAAAGCGAATCCCCGGAGGATCTGGTCCCTGGTAAAGCCGTATTTAGCCTCTTCCGGCTTCCCAATAATGGCGTTTCCCTCCTTGAGCGGACCGGGATTGTACCGGCACGAGACGAGCGATGGAATCCGGCCATGTTTTTCAAGGAATTCAATGTGGGTGTAATCATCCAGATTGATAACCGCGCCTAATTCCAATGCTTTCAGGTATTCCCGGGCAGGGGTCTCGTTAGAGGTAAACATCACATCTTCCCCTTTCATACCCGCCATATCCGCCAAGAGCAATTCCGGGAGGCTCGAACAGTCCGCGCCGAAACCTTCATCGGAGAGAATTTTCAGGATAAAGGGATTGGGCAGGGCTTTCACCGCGTAATGCTCCTTGAACGCGGGAAAAACCGAAAAGGCCCTGCGGATGGCTTGAGCGTTTTGCCTGATGGCGGCCTCATCATAGATATAAAACGGCGTAGGGTAACGCTCCGCCAATGCGTCCAGTTGTTTTTTGGATAAAGGGAAGTTTTTCATGGTTAAACCTTTCATCTTATTATAGGAAAATGTTAGGAAATGGTCAATACGATGAAGTTTCCAGCTTATGTAACCGCTGTGCTTGGCCCCCGCGTTCAGCCGCGGCAGGTACGCGGCCGGGAAAAGCGGCGTCTCCAAAAGCAACGCGGATTAGCGCCACCTTAATCACCCCAGGGGCTGCGCCTCTAAGAACGGCACAGCGCGTCAACCCGCTTCATAAAGGCGGTGGACAGCCGCTTTTCCCATGGGAGGGCGAAACTGACCGGCAGGGGCGATTCCCTAAATTCTTTAAGGAGCGTCCGTATCCCCTGAATGTTGGGGTTCTTGGTAACATTGGCCGTATTCCCGTTAACCTTGTCGATGATC
>JAITHW010000177.1 GCA_031279815.1 Treponema sp.
GCATCTATAGCCCGATCATTCTTAGGCAGTTCTATATCACCGAAAGTCTCAATAACTCTCTTGCGAAAATTCTGGATCGTTTCATCATCATAGAGCCTTATGCCGTTAGGATAATAATGCTCCAGTACATATTCATACATTTGGGTGGTTATCAAATTCTTTTTGTGGTACACCTTGCATGCTAATTTGTAGGCATAATCAAACTCAATCGCAGCCGCCTTCATCGGAATATTTTCAGACATACACAGCCCGGAAAGAAGCGTATCCCTATTTTCTATTTCAATTATATAGGGAAGATTCTTCACCGCCTCTACAATATTATCAATGTTTTGTATCCTATCGGCATGAAAAAAAATATCGAAATGTTTGTGATACTTAAAAATATTACTCATTCCCTGCATTTTAGCTGCATACAACAGTATATCAATATGCTCCAGATCGTCAAAATACCTGCAAATTTCCCTGGTGGTAAGTAGATAATCGCCGTTATAATCCGCATTGATAAATATAAGCATATCGATATTTATCGTATGCAGATGTTTAACCAACATATCAAACCCTTTTGTTTTAAGCTGCCGTATACGCTCTCTGGTTAATCCGGACTTATCCGCAATTTGCTGAAGGGTTAGCCCGTTATACCGCTGCTGCAATATGCTCAAAAGCCGTCCGTTTTTCGGATTATTATATATACCGGCAAGCAGCTTCTGTACCATAGCTCGAAGATCAAGAGATATGACATTGAGGATAGATATGAAATCATTAGTTGATTTACGGGTGAGACTGACTTTTTCAAATACCGATGGAATTTCGGCGATAGTGCGCAGCGGACCCAAAAGCGGCTCAAAATCGGATAGAATAGATTTAATATCTACCCCGCAATATGACGATAGATATGCCTGGGGAGATTTATTCAATCGGCTCGCCGGTATACGCCGGAACGCATCGGTAAGTCTTTGGATTCGTTCTTGTTTTGCCGCTATGCCGTCCCCCTCTTTGGTCAGTGCGAAATCTTTAATTTTTTCTTGCCGGTCAAGAATTTCTCCGATACTTTTTACCCCCAACTGCTTAATCTCTTGCAAGGTCTCTTTATCGGCATCCAGCATCATTCCAACGGTAGTGATACCGGCACGGCTAAGGGCATTGAAAGAACGGGCGGATAAATGCAGGGTTTCTAGCGGAGCGGCAAGGTCAATAAAATCGGAATTCTGAATTTTTTCTAATGTTTTAAGTAATAATGTATCTAGCGATGTACGCTTGAGTATGGTTTCTGTTTTTTCCTGCACGGCGCAAGGCTCTTTGTTATTCTGATAATCTCTTAATGTCTGCTTAATCTCTTCAATCTCCGCTATAGCTTCCAGCTTTTCAACCGTATAATCCGCATCTATTTTGAGCCGTTCTATCTTTTCGGTCCCTGGGATGTATTCGGTGGTCAGCACGGTAATCATGCCTGCTTCCCGGGCGCCCCGGAGTTCCCGATGCCCCCCGTCTCCCACAAATAAACAGTGATCCGGTTTGACTTGCAATCGTTCCAGTGCAAGCCGGTATATCCTTGGGTCGGGCTTGAGCAATTCCACATCATAAGAAAAAACGGTTTCATCAAAACAAGCGCTCAAAGGCGAATCCGCCCAATAATAGATGTCCGCAATGTCCGCATTGCTGATCAGAGCGGTTTTGTATCCCGCTTCCCGAAGACGGTTAAGGAGGGCGATGTTTTTAGGATCCGCCCCATAGAGGGCCCGTTTAATCCGTTCAAGCCGGGCGTCCGCGGCGCGGCGCAAAAGGTCATCGGGAATGTCCAGTCCCCGCAGAATGTGAGCCATCATACGATAGGGGTCCCGGATTTTGCCGCAGCCCCGGACTTCGTAATCCAGCCTGTTCCGGGCTTCAAAATCCGCTCTGTCCATGCCGAGAACCGTATACTCGGTTTCTTCCCCGGAGGCTCCCCCAAGGGGATCGATCAAAGTAAAAAAGAGGTCGAAAATGATGGCTTGAAACGGCATATTCCCTGTTCCCTTACCGATCTCTCAAGAGTCTGACCCTGTCGGGACTGAAATCAATGGAAACCGAAGTCCCTTCCGAAAAGATCCGCTTAGACGCCGGATCATCCATTTGGATGAGCGCCTCGCCGCAAGGGGTTTCTACAAAAGTCTCGATGCTGTGTCCCAGGTACACGTTCATGCGGACCGTGCCGTCTACATAACCGGTTCCGGGTTCCGCCAGGCGCAGGGATTCGGGACGGGCCATGAGGAGCGCAGGTTTTCCTTGTTCTATATCGGGAGCAAACCGGCGGACCTGCACGGCCTTGTTTCCCAGCCGGCATTGCCAGGTCATACCGGTTTTTTCCAGCAACTCCGCCGGGAAAAACGTAACCTTTCCCACAAAACCGGCTACGAATTTCGATACCGGATCTCCGTATATTTCCTGGGGAGTCCCGATTTGCTGGATCTCTCCGTCCCGCATCACAATAACCCGGTCGGAAAGGCTCATCGCTTCCACCCGATCATGGGTCACATATACCGCCGTAATCCCCAGGCTCTTCTGAATCCGCCGGATCTCCACCCGCATCTGTTCCCGAAGCAGAGCATCCAGATTGGAGAGGGGTTCATCCAAAAGCAACACCGAAGGCTCTACAATGAGGCTCCGGGCCAGGGCGACCCGCTGCTGCTGCCCACCGGAAAGCCGCCCTGGGGCCCGTTCGCCGAGTTCGCTCAGGCCCACCATAGCCAGAAATTCCCGCACCTTGGCGTCTATATCCGGTTTGGCTATTTTCCGCAGTTTAAGCCCATAGCTCACATTTTCCCCCACGGTCATGTGAGGAAAGAGGCCGTAACTTTGGAACACAGTAGCGGTATCCCGAGCATTGGGAGGCAGCATGGTAACATCTTCCTGTCCAATCAGGATTTTCCCGGAGGAGGGAAGCTCAAAACCGGCGATCATTCTGAGGGTGGTGGTCTTGCCGCATCCCGAAGGGCCAAGGAGGGTTACCAATTCCCCGGCATTAACGGTAAAGTCCGAAGCATGGACCGCCACCACATCGGGTCTGCCTTTAGTATTCTTGAAAACCTTGGTTACTCCTTCCAAAGTTACGGAAACGCTTTTCTTCTTACCCATACGCTACCTGATGATGCTTTTTTCGGTTAAGCCCTTATCTCGGACCGCTACTTGCAGAAACCCGAAGGCGGCAAGGACGATGATGATGAGGGCCGTAGAGAGCACACTGGCCAAACCGAACCTCAGATTTTCAGAAAAGTTATAGATCTGAACCGTGAGATGAGACCACCGCGCGGAGATGATGAAGATGACCGCGCTTACCGCAGTCATGGATCTGACAAAGGTGTAGGACATACTGGTAAGAAAGCTGGGCCGGATCAAGGGGAGCACCACGGAGGTAAAAACCTTGGACATATCCGCGCCTAAGTCTTGGGCCGCTTCTTCAATAGAAGGATCGATCTGCCGGAGACTAGCCGCGCCGGTTTCCAGCCCTACCGGCAGTTCCCGGATAATATAGTTGATCACAATGATCGCCGCGGTCCCTACGATCAGCAGGGGCGGCTTATTGAAAGCGAGAATATAGGATATGCCAAGCAGGGTTCCGGGAACAGCAAAGGGAGTCATCAGAAGGACTTCCAGGATCCGTTTTCCCGCAAAGGTTCGCCGCACCACGATGAGGGCCGCCATCATCGCCATAATTCCCGCAACCGGGGTGGCCGCGGAGGCAAGCACTACGGTATTCCCAATAGCCTGCCTGCCGGTTGAGAGCGCTTCCCCGATATTTGCCAGTGTAAAAGAGTAATCAATGCCCCAGTTCTTCACAAAACAGCCTGCCAGAATAGTACCGTAGAGACCGAGAATGAATACCAGGCAGGCTCCCACAAAGGCGGCCAATCCCAGACGTACCGGCTTGGTAGCCAATTCAGCCAGCCTTGCGGAAGGTTTGCCGGTAACAGTAACCACGCTTTTCTTATTGACCCAGTACCGTTGAGTAAAAAACGCCGTCAGGGTGGGCATGAGGAGGAGCAGGGACAGGGCCGCGCCGCCGCCCAAATTGCTCCTGCCGGTAAATTCAATATAGGCTTCCACAGAAAGCACCCGGTACGAACCTGCCAGCAGCAGGGGATTGGCAAAGTCCGCCAGGGAATTGGTAAACACCAAAAGCCACGCCGAAAGCAGTCCCGGCAGGGATAAGGGCAGCGTGATGGTCAGAAAGGTCCGTCCTCGGGACGCTTGAAGGTCTAGGGCGGCATCCTCTACCGTGGAATCAATGGACTTAAGCACGCTTGAGAGGGTCATAAAGGCAATGGGAAACATCCCGATAGTCTGCACCAGTACCAGACCGCCAAGACCGTACACAGAGAACTTATTAATCCCCAAAAGTTGATGGGTGATAAGCCCGTTATTGCCGAAGAGGAGGATGATGGATAAGGTCAAGGAAAACGGAGGGGAGATAACCGGCATGGTCCCCAAGGCGCCGATGAGTTTTTTCCCCGGTATCCCAGTCCGCTCGGTCAGGAAGGCAAAGGCAAAGCCTATAACCGTAGACACCGAAGCGGTGATGATCCCAAGTTTGATCGAACCCCAGAGGGGGGCCAGATATTGAGGGGAGAGGGTTTTCTTCCATATATTTAAAGAAAATACCCCGCCTTCCATAAAAGTGAGCCGCACCGCTTCAAAAAGGGGATAGGCGATAAAGGCAATGGCGGTACCAAAGAGAAAGATCACCGCGTAACCGGTGATAGGGTCTCGAGAAAGGATCGCCACCGCAAAAAGGGTAACGAAGATAACCCACGCGAGGACAGCAAAGACGGAGAGAAGCCGTTCAAATTGCCCCGCGGGTCCTTCCGGAACCGCGATAAGCACCGCGCCGGTAATATCGTACCCTGATGCATCCGGGATAGGTAAAAGATACACCCCATAAGAGGAAGCGTCAGGCAGATCCTTTATGCCTAAACCGGCCAATTCCGATGTTCTGATACCTTTGGATACCTTATAAGGCAGAAGATAGTAAACGCTTTCAAGGCCTCTCCGGAATTCTTCGCTGTTCCGATAAACATCCCAGATGAATTGCGCCGCGGGATCCGAAGCCGCGGGGGAAAAATTCCAATTTTCATCCAGATTGAGGATCATACCTCTAGCTCCTTCGACTTCCGCCGCCAGGGATACAAGCCAGTCCCCGTAATAAAGGGGGTTCTCCGGCGCGGTACGGGCAAAAAGGGTCATCTCTTTCAGGCTGTTTGTCTCATAATAGGACCGGAAAGACTCCAATAGGGAGGTGTACACCCAAATATCACCTCCCGCGAATACCAGCGCGGCAACGATCAGCTTTACTATCTTTTGTTTTGCCATTAGATTACCGTTTGGAATCTATGTCCCGATTCCAGCGGTCCAGCAAACGGTTCTTGTTGGCCGCGCTCCCGTCCCACACCATGTCCTGCTTGATGGCCCTGATCTGATCTAACGAGAGGGCTAGAGGGTGTTTTGCCGCGCCCTTTGCAACAAGCACCAGGTACCAATCGGTAAACAGCTTTTGGGCATTGGGAGAAGAGAGAATCCAGTCGTAGAGCCGCCTGGCATTGACCGGATCCTTTCCCCCTCGAATAAGGGACATGGAAGCCAGCTCATACCCGGTACCCTCCGAAGGGGCATTAATCACCACATTAGCGCCTTCTGCCTTGAGCTTTACCTGATCGTGGGCATAGCCGATGGCAACGGGGATTTCGCCGGTGGCGACGCTCTTGCCCGGCGCGGAACCTGAACGGGCATACTGATCGATATTGGCGTCCAGTTTTTTGAGGTAATCAAAAGCGGCGGTTTCATTGCCGTTGTTGAGGGTTCTAATAGTGGTAAGCACGTTATAAGCAGTACCGGAAATATTGGGATTTGCCATGCGGATCCGGCCTTTATATTCCGGTTTCAGCAGGTCGGCCCAGCTTGCAGGCGGAGCAAGCCCCAAGGCTTTGGCTCTGTCAAGGTTGGTAACAAAGGTAATGGGCCCCACATAGAGGCCGATCCAGTAATCTTCAGGATCCTTGAATTCCGCCGGGGTATTACCCGCGGCTCTCGACCTATAAGGGGCGGTAAGATTCTTCGATTTAGCGGTAATGTGATCAAGGCCGACCCCGCCGACCCAAATCGATGCTTGGGGATTGGCCTGTTCAGCCTCCATTCGGGCTACCGCTTCCCCTCCGGAAAGACGTACAAAGCTGACTGTGACCGCGGTTTCCCGCTGGAACTGTTCAAAGAGGGCTTTAGCCAAAGGCTCTTCTAAGGTAGTGTATGCGGAAACCGAATTCTGAGCCGATGCGATTCCAACCGCCAAAAACAAGAAAAAACACACTGCTATTAACCGTTTCATATAATATAATACTCCTAAATCTCTTGTTATATGATTATAATCTAAATTTTGGAAAACATACAAGAAAAAAATAAAAAATTATAGGCGTTAAACGTATAGCGATTGCGAGGCGCCTAAATCTAAAGGTTTGGGCTTACGGTTTTACCTGCTCAAGGCTTCGAGCAGAACCCGCGCTATATGCCAAATAACACCGAACCTCCGTTTTCAGTTATTTGTATAGAGATTATTCAAAGCGGAAAGTATTGTCAAGAGGCCCCGGGCCCGGCTTTTCGTTGCGCCTTACAGCCTCAAGGCTTACGAAGACCCTTGGTAAGATTTTTAAAAGAGATCCCCAACCCCCAGGGGAAAATGGAAGGAATCCGTATTCGGCCCGTATTTCACGTACCCGCCCTTACGCGCCGTTCGCCAAATACTTCTTCAGTTTCTTCATCATATCCACCATATCTATCGGCTTGCTGATATGATCATTCATCCCGGCTGCACGGCATTTTTCTATATCTTCAGAAAATACATTCGCCGTCATCGCTACAATAGGCACGGATCGCGCTTCTTCCGGATCCAATCTCCGGATCTGCCGGGACGCTTCATAACCGTCCATTTCAGGCATGTGAATGTCCATAAGGATCAAGTCGTATTTGTGATACCCCGCCTTAAACTTGGCGACCGCTTCTATGCCGGTCTCGGCAAATTCAATGGCTATGCCCGTATTTTCAAGCAGAGTCGCAACAATTTCCTGATTGATCTGAACGTCCTCGGCCAACAGAATACTCTTGCCCGTAAATATACCGGTATAATTTTCTTGAACCAGGTATTGGCTGCTGAAACCGCCGGTCTCATCCAAACCCTGCTCAAGGCCTAGGATCTCGTTAATCGTATTTACAATCAGCGAAGGGAAAAGCGGCTTGCCGATGAAGGCGTTTACCCCCGCGCTTTTCGCTTGGACTTCTATCATGTTCCGCTCTATCGCGGACATCATAACCACCGTCGGCGTTGCGCCGTAGGTCTCCCGGATTTTCCGGGTCAGCTCGGTGCCGTTCATTTCCGGCATCCGCCAGTCGATAAACAGCAGATCAAACGGAGTATCCCTGTTCCGCGCGAGAATCTCGCAAGCCTGCGGGCCGCCCTCCGCGGTTTCGCAGTAAATGCCTAAAGACTGCATCAGCTCATAAAAATACTCCCGAACCTCCAAAGCGTCGTCAACCGCCAGAATCCGCAGATTTTTTAAGCTGATACGGGAATGTAACTGGAGAGGTTTCTTCACGGCCCCCCGCCGAACCGTAATGCGAAAAACAAAGGCCGCTCCCTTGCCGAGTTCCGATTCGATCCATATCTTGCCGTTCATCAGTTCGACAATATTCTTTGAAATAACCAGCCCAAGCCCGGTCCCGCCGAATCTGCGGGCAATGCCGCCGTCGGCCTGCTCAAAAGACCGGAAGAGCTTCCGCTGCTGTTCCGGAGAAATCCCAATGCCCGTATCGGTAACCCCCACCTGTAGGATGCAATTCCCCTTTTCTTCGCTGATCTTCCGGGTGTTGAGGGTTATGGTCCCCCCTTCAGGGGTAAATTTCACCGCATTGGACAGGAGGTTAATAATGACCTGAGACAACCGCTGCTCATCGGAAACAATCGAATAGGGAATATGCTTATCTATCTTTATGATAAGATTCTGCTTTTTTTCATCGATTTTGAAATTGACCACATTGGTAATCTTTTGGAGCATCCGCTCAAAATCGAATTCCGTATAAGAAAGTTCAAATTTGTTTGCTTCGATTTTCGACATATCCAATATATCGTTGATGACTCCCAGCAGATGCGAAGAGGCCTGTTCTATTTTTTCAAGACAGTACTGTATCTTTTCAAGATCCTGAGCATTCCGGGCAATTGCGGTCATGCCGATAATGGCGTTCATGGGAGTACGAATCTCATGGCTCATCCGGGAGAGAAATTCGCTCTTGGCGCGATTTGAATGTTCCGCCTGTTCTTTGGCGGTCACCACTTTCCCGACAAAGATCATAATGATACTAATCGCCGCCACCACCATCCCCGCCAGCAGCGCCGAGAGACTCTGCATATTGTATAAGCCCGAAAGCAAAACCTTTTCCGGCATGGTCAGAATCACAGAATAGCCGGTTTCGGGGATAGAATACCCGGTCATGCCGTAGGTAAAGCCGGACCTGCCATTCTTAAAGGTGATATACGAGGTATTGTTCTCCTGCCACTCCTTAATGGCCGCCTCTACATCATCGGGCAAGTCGTCGAGGGTGATATCCTGGTCCACGGTTAAGGTCTGGTCCACATAGCGGCCGGCCCGGGGGTCATATTCCCGGACGGATAAGACCATACCGCTATGGGAAACAAGATATATCACCGCTTCATTTTTAAAATAATCCGTAACTTTCCTGGTAATCTGTTCCAGTTTGGCGTTCAAAGAGTCCCCGCTCAGGACAAACGCGAAGATACCTACGTTATTGTTGTTCTCATCGATGATATTCGCGCCAATGTTCACCTGCTTTTTCCCGGTATACCGGGATATATAGGGATCGGACACCAGGAATCTCCTCTGGCGCTCAGGATTACCGGCCAGCAGGGTGAAAAAATAGTCGCGATCGCTGATCCGTATAGGCGGCGCATCAGGGTTCAGATCGTCCATAGTTACCAGGCCGCCCTGAAAACTATTCCCTTCCCGATCAGAGCGGTAATAAGAGCCGTCCTGTTTAATCAAGATATAGGCGTCGATATTGTCTTCAATGGATAGTTTATCAATAAGGGGTTCCAGAGAACGCCTGGTTTCGGCCCATTCCATATTAATAACCGAAGGGAAAAAGGTACACGTTTCCGCGATACCGGTTTTATTAGAAAAAAATGTCCCCAATTCGCTGGCAATCTTCCCGGTATATTCAAAGAGGAAACCCGCCGCGTTAGTCTGAATGGTCTTACTTGATTTCATCAGGATAAAAATAATGCCTATTATGAAGGGCGCAAGCAAGCTGAGAACAAAAATCTGTCCCCTGTTCTTTTTCAGGCTATTTACAAAATTCATTATAAGGATATCCTATGTCTACCGCTATGTTTTATCAAGGGGGAAGACAAGACGGACGGCATAATATTGTCATGTTCCGGTCATCAGGATATACTATTTCCAATTAAAACCCCTGCCTTTAGGCACGGGGTAGCTGACATTGCAAGGATGCCCGTATGAAAAATATCCGGAAATGGTTCTGGGCGCTTATGCTCTGGGGGACCATCGGGGGAATCGGCGCGCTGCCGGCTCAAAAAGCGGTATATCCCGGAGAATGGCTCTACGATGCGCTCACCGCGTTGGCTCTGGAACAGGGGCTTGTCTTTTTTACCGGTTCCGCGCTGACTATCGCTCAGGTTGAGCTTATGCTTGCCGAAATTGACGAACTTTCCCTGTCCTCAAGCGGTATGGCGCTGTATGAACAGGTTCATAACTGCCTGGCAGCGCCCCCGCTGTTTTCCTATACCGCGGGCGCTCTGGCTCTGAATATAGACCCGGCCCTGCAGCCGGAATTTTATTTCAAAACCAATGAACGCCTGGCCTGGAACCACAAACCGGGAGGCCGGCTGCCTTTTTTATCGCTCCCCGCGGATATATCCTTATCTTCGTACATTACCCTTGAATCGGACCTGTATTTAGGGGAAAACCGGATGCTGTCGAACGCCCATGATAATTATGCCAACTTCCCCTTTGACAAGACCCTTGACGGGGTTCAGAGTATCGATACAAACTTTCCCAAGCGCGCGTACTTAAGCGCGGGTGTTCCCCTGTGGAAGCAATCGGGGATCAATTTCAGGATAGGAATCGGCGACGATGCTTACGGGCGGACCAAAACCGGCAGCATCATCCTCTCCGATTCAATGAAAGGGGTTAATTACGCAAATCTCACCTTCTATTCCCCGGTAATCAGGTATTCCACGGATATTAAACAGCTTGAAGTAAATAAATATCTCTATCTCCACTATTTCCAAATGCAATTTTTCAACCGCCTTAGCATCGCCCTTGTGGAAGGGGTCATGGTCAACGCGCCTTTTGAACTGCGCTACCTTAACCCTATGATGATTTTTCATGGATTTAGCGCCTGGGAGGACTATGGGGGGTATAATGAAGGGATTGGAGAAGAGGGCCTGAGCGAGTATAATTCCAGGGTCGGTTCTCTGGGAGGGCTTATCATTGAGGCGCGGCCCTGGAGATATTCCCGTATATACGGGCTTGCGGCTATGAATGAATTTGAGATCCCCGGAATCGAGGGAGGGGATGATTCAACGGTTCCAAACAGCCTTGCTTTCCAGCTCGGCTGTGAAACCTATATACCGGTTTCCGCCGGCTATTGGACCTTCGGGCTGGAAGGGGTCTACACCTACCCCTATATGTATATTCTTTCAAATAAAAACTGGTCCTTTTACCGGGAATCCAATGAGGTCAGCAATCCTCCCATCAGGGACTGGGTAGGCACGCTCTTTGGGCCGGATTCAATCGCGGGAACCCTGTGGGCGGGGTACCGGCATATATCCGGCTGGTCCGCTTCTCTTGCGTTTCTTATGCTGGTCCAGGGAGAAAATTCAGGGACCGGTATCTTTGATGTGCCGGATAAGGCCCATTACCCTTTTGATAAGCCGGATAAGGGTTATTACCCTAAAACCCCTGAAGAAGCCGGAGCCGCCACCCCAACCGGTACGCCTGCGTATACCTACCACATAAGCGCATCGGGAGAATGGAGGCCCTCTAAGTGGCTTAGGGTTTCCTTGCAGACAGGGTATAAAATTATCCAAAACGCCGGGCACAACGAGAACCGGCTGGAACACGGTTTTGAAATGAGCCTTTCTATAGGGTTTACCCCAAGGGGTCTATGGACCGTTGCTTTGTAGCGGGGGTCTCTCGAACACCCCTGCTCGTCAGCCTGTGCCTGCTTGTCCCGCAAGGGCCGCGGCTTTCGCGCCGTATCCTGATCCCTGCTTGCGGATCCATTAACCCAATAATATAGTGAATTTACAGTCAATCCACTAAAGAAGGGCGAAGCTCAATTTCAGCTTCCTGCCATGGAATAGGCGAATGCTCGAAAAGGCCCACAGATTACACGGATTTTCACGGATTATACTAGTTCTGGGTAACTGAAATCCGTGTAATCCGTGGGCCTCATGGAGGTATTCTTAAAGGGAACAACTATATAAGGCTCTTCTCAACGCCGTATATCTGTTTTTCAACATCGTGTATGTAAAGTCTTTTATCCGGTTCGCCGTAAAACCCCTGCCTTTAGGCATAAGGCGCAACAAAAAAGTTTTGTAACAACATTCTTGACCTCCTGCCTATCTTGTTGTATACTAAAAAAGTCAAATAGACTTACCCACGCAACGTGGGAACGTAACGTCTATGGAGATACGATAAGACCGGGGAGCATGGGTTGGAACCGCCGTAAAAGCTCCTTGCCGGGAGTTTTGCGATAACCAAGCTATGCCCCAGGCACGTATCGTTGAAGTAGAACACTTGAGGAGTAAGCCGGGCAACCGGAACAAGCCTCAAGCCCTAGAAAAAGCCTTTAGGCATGGGGTAGCTGACGCAATTCAATCTCCAATAACCGGCCTAGTATACCCCACATCTTTTTCCCTTACAACCCCCTGCGCCCCCTGCGGGGGATTCACGTGCTTCCTGTTGCGATAGGGTTTGCCCCCATAGGGGGATTCAGGTGCTTCTCGCGGCGGGAGGGTTTGCGGGTTTAGTCACAACCCTCACGCGGGGCCTCAGCGCGATTTGCAGGCGGAAGGGCGCAGCACAC
>JAITHW010000252.1 GCA_031279815.1 Treponema sp.
CATGCCTAGTCCTTTGTGTTTCACTTGGCTGCCTCCAAGCAACCAGTGTGCCTTGGACTAGGTTTTTAGTTTTTAGTCACCAGCTTTTCGACTAGGTTTTGTTTTTAGGCATTACGGGGTAATGCCCATTAAAATCCTTAATTTTTTATAACATAAGCAATTGGTTATATTCAGAAATGTAATTCCTTATTTTATAAGGAATTATAATGCGGGGCCCCCAGGGGTAATCGAGAAAAGGCCGCGGCATGTACTTCTATAATAATAGACGCCGGCACTCCGGCAAGAGGCAAACCGGTTGGTATTGCAGGCGGAGATCGATCTTTAGTCAACCTTGAACTTGGCTACTTCTTCGGAAAGCTCTTGGATATTGTGTTTATTATCCAGGCTTATATTATTAACCCGGTTAACCGCCTCCAAAATCCGGTCTGCGCCGCCGGACATTTCCTGCATACCGTTTTCAATTTCCAGGCTGATCTTGTCCAGTTGGGAAGTTTTGCCGATAATTTCCCTGCCTTGAGAGGACATTTCCGACGAACCCTGTTTTACCAAATCCGTAAGATCTTTGAGCAGGCGTATGGATTCCAAGATATGTTTGCTGCCGGTTTCCTGTTCCTCCATAGCGCCTCGAATATGCTCTTCCTGATTCGATACTACCTGGATGCACCGATCGATCACATTAAACCGGTCCAGTACATCTTGTGCGGATTGACTAATCGTATCTATAGCGATTTTGATATTTTTAAGCATCACCGCAGTGGTTTTTGCCTGTTCTCCGGAAGATTCGGCAAGTTTCCGAATCTCGCCGGCCACCACCGCAAAACCTTTGCCTACCTCGCCGGCATGAGCCGCTTCAATAGCCGCGTTCATAGACAGCAAATTGGTCTGAGCGGCAATTTGTTCCATCACCGCATTAATCTCCAGCAGTCCTTCGGAGTCCCGGGCGATTTGCTGAATATCCTGAGAAACTATCTGGACGCTGGTTTTACCCACTTCGGAGGCTTCCGTAAGCGCGATAACATTTTTACTGTTCTGCATCAGGGTCTTAACCACCGAATTAATATTGGCGAGCATTTCTTCTATCGCAGATGAAGAAGAGGATACGCCGGATGCTTGATCAAGGATATGGGTATTCAGGTCCTCTATTGTCCGCAAAATAATTTCCATGGATACATTGCTTTCGGTTATGTAGGACGTTTGGGCGCTTATCTGCACTTTCATACTTTGAATATTCGCGGTAATTTCATTAACCGCGGAAGCGGTTTCGGTCATATCCGCCACAAGAGCGGTACCGGTATTCGTAAGGACATAGGATTTATCCCGGATGATCTGTACCAGCCGTTTCATGGAATCAAAGGTTTGATTAAAGATAGCGGACATGTCTCCTATCTCATCATCGGTGGTAACAGGAATTATGCGGGTCAGATCGCCTTCTATATTTTCAAGTGTTTTTATGGTTTGTTTAATCGGACTTGTGATAGTTCGGGCAATGATAAAGGTTGTAACCGACATCATCAGCAGGATCAAGATACCGATAATAATAAACACAACCGTCATCCGGTGCACCGGCGCAAGAACGGTATTCTCCCGCATCCCTATAGCCACAGACCAGGGAGTAACGCTGTTTCCAATGGAAACAGGCGTGGCTATGGTAATCATTTTTTCGGTGATAAACGGGGAATGTACCTTAAAGGTATAATCTTGGCCGTTTTTTACCGCATCGATCAACTCATCCAAATACTCTCCCGCCATATCCCCTTCGGATTCCCGCATCAATTTTCCCATCCTCCTGGTATCGTCATGGGCAACCACAATACCTGAGTTGCTGAATACCGCGGAAGAACCGTCTTGAAAAGGCTTAATCTTCTCGTTAATAGATTGGATAGCCATCAGATCAAGGTCGATTCCTACGACGCCTATAGCCTTTCCCTTATGTTTGACCGGTACGGTAAGACTGGTAATCAGCAGCTTCTTGCCTTTGATCACATAATAATAGGGTTCAATAACCGCTTCCATTCCGGTTCTCATCGGTATGGTATAGAAATCTTGAGTTTCATAACCCTCCAAGGTTCCTAAAGCAGGGCTGCTGCCGGATCGCTCGTAATAGCTTAAAAACCGCCCGGTATTATCTGAACCGGCTGTGTTGGCATATTCCGCGTCTAAGCCGTCTATGCTGTCCGGCTCAAACCCCGCCCAGACTGCCAGCACTTCGCTGTTTTGAGAAGCCACGCTTTGGAGCATGTGATTGAATGAACTTCGCCGCTCCGGCAGCGGTATATATTCAAAGTCGGACATGATTTGAGCAATCGTCCTGGCCGCGTCTAAATAAATCTCAAACCAAATTTGGATTTGTCTCCCGCTTTCTTTGGAAATAGTATGAGCGTTATTCAACGCCATGGTACGGATTTGCTTCCGGGAAAACATAAGCGAAGTAGTAACCAAGATACCGGTTCCGATGAGATTCATGATCGTGATAACTACGATAAGCTTGACACCGATTTTCATATAATTACTCCATACATCTTTAATCTATATATTCCTATTGATTTAAATCTATTGAAAATATTCAGATATGTCAAAAAGATCATGAGTTATTGCCGGTGATGGGATTGCATAGTATCTTTGCTATACAAGAAAGATAGACTATCTTTAAAAACACGGTACATAATAATAATTTGAATGATAAATATCTAAAAAACAGCATAATTTTTTGAAACGGCTTATCTATTTTAGGAGAGCGGCATAATTTTTTACGGGCTTTTACTAATAGAACCTCAGAAGGATGTTCAAAGATGATGAAGAATAAGGTCAAACAATATAACTTTTTAATGATTAATTTATACGCCGTCTTCATGAAACGCATAAGACGCATAAAGACGGCCGGTTATAGGACTTTGCCGGTTTAAGTCTATTGACAAAGTTTTTAGAATTTAGTATAGTAATGCTATTATTTATAGTATGCGCCGGGAATCGGGCGTAAGTAAGACCGGTGACCCGCGGGTTCCCCTTTTATCATGGCCTTGCCGGACCTTTGATAATAATAGTATAATCTGCCGGATAATAGTATGAATCAAGATTTTACGATACACGATCAGACCTATAATGCTCAAAAGGTACTTGTTATCGCGGAACTGGGAACTTCCCACGCCGCGGATCCGGTAAAAGCCCGCGAACTCATTGAAGCGGCCGCGGAGGCCGGCGCGGATTGCGTCAAAACCCAGATCGTCTATGCCGATGAAATCCTCCACCCCAATACGGGAATAGTCGCCTTGCCCGGGGGGAATATCCGGCTCTACGACCGGTTTAAACAGCTCGAAGTGAAAAGCGGTTTTTTCGCGGAAATGAAGGAACTGGCTGAATCCAAAGGGCTTTTATTCCTCTGTACCCCCTTTGGGTTCCGCAGCGCAAGGGAATTATATGCCTTAGGGCCAAAGGCCGTTAAAATCGCTTCCCCGGAATTGAACTATGAAGCGCTGCTCAGGGAAATCGCCGCGTATTGCCTGCCGGTATTCCTTTCCACAGGGGTTTCAAAACTAGGGGATATTGAGGAAGCTCTGGCTGTCTTTTCCCCTAAGCGTATCCCGGTCTGCCTCCTCCACTGCGTTACCTCTTATCCTGCGCCGGCGGAGGATTATAACCTGCGCCTGCTCCAGACCCTTGCGGGGGTTTTCGGCCTTCCCCTGGGGGTGAGCGATCACAGTCTTGATCCCGAGTTGATTCCCGCGCTGGGAACCGCTATGGGCGCGGCGGCGATTGAAAAACATTTCTGCTTATCCAGGGAGGATCCGGGCTTAGACGACCCCATTGCGCTCCCGCCCCCTGATTTCGCCCGTATGGTCCGCAGGATCCGCAGGGCTTCGGCAGAGGGATCCAAAGCCACGGTTGAGGAGGTTATCCGGGAACGGGGCGCGGAACCGGTTCGGGCCGTTCTGGGTGACGGGGTGAAACGGCTGGCTCCTTCGGAGGAGGCCAATTATGAGCGGACCAACCGATCCCTCCACGCGCTCAGGGACATCCGGGAAGGTGAAATTATCACCGGGGATATGTTTGCGGCCCTCAGAACCGAAAAGGCGCTGCGTCCGGGCCTTCCCCCGTCGTGGGCATTAAAGATAAGCGGCAGGCAGGCCAAGGCGTTTATTCCCGCAGGTGAAGGGATCCGTATCGAAGACATATAAGCCAGGACACGAGATGGGTTGGGAGCGGAGGCGCCTGTAATTTTTGAAAGGCATAAACTTCACGGTTTACCAATCCGTATAGGATCAGGTATACTTAGGATATGCCTGATGTATCACCCCCGCCACAACCCATAATGCCGCCTCCTGAAAAGATACAAAGCTTTATCTTCGGGGTTATTCTCATCTTTTTGTTTCTTGCAGTGTGTAAACTTTTTGCTCCTTTTTTTACCATTCTATTATGGTCCACCATGTTTTATGTGCTTTTAAATCCCCTGCATCGCCGGATTATAAAAAATCTCGATGTTGCCAAAACCAAGGGGAAGATCCTTAAAAATCTGTGGGCCGCGTTGTTTGCCGTCGGAACCGTGGTACTGATCTTGATTCCGCTTTTTTTTGTAAGTTCTCAATTTTTCAAGCAGATAATCGATCTAAGCCGTTTGATTAGGGACGTGTTCTATGCAAAACCCGGAATATTGGACGATATTTTCAAGTATGTCTCGGAATTTATCTGGGATATCACCGCGGGGCAGATCTTCATCAGCTCCGATGACATTCAGCGCCGGCTGGTAAGCCTGCTCAGTTCGGGCATTCAGAATCTGCTGCAGTTCAGCAGTACCGTGGCCCGGAACGTAGGCTCTTTCTTTGTGAGTCTGGTTTTAATGATATTCAGTCTCTTCTTCTTCTATACCGACGGCCAATATCTTTCCCATCTGTTTTTACATGCCATTCCCATACGGAAACAGTACCTGAGCGCGCTGGTAGTGAAATTCATGGATATTACGAGGAATCTTTTTTTCGGCTATATCATGGTGGCCCTCATTCAGGCCTTTATGGGCTATATTATTTTCTTCATATTCCAGATCAAAGGCGCGCTGGTTTTTGCGGTGCTGACTTTTATCTGTGTGTTTATCCCTATGATCGGCGGCGGGCTGGTATGGCTTCCCCTGGGTATTATCCGCATTATGAACGGGGAGCTTGCAGGGGGAATCCTGTTTCTGGTTGTTTCCGCGCTGTTTATTTCTACCCTGGATAATATTCTCCGTCCCATGTTTTTACAAAACAGGATCCAGCTCCACCCGCTGATCATTTTTTTCGCGATTCTCGGAGGCGTCAGCGCCTTTGGGTTTAACGGCCTTATTCTTGGACCAATGCTGGTGATCCTCTTTCTGACCGTGCTGGACCTATTCCTGACCGAACATAAGATGCACGCGGATTAGCCTTGGACCAGCCTCTGTTCCGGGCCGCGCATATTTCAGTTTTGGTTCTTTATATCCTATTATGATACAATAAAGATGATATAAATGTTGCTTTTGTTAAGGGGTGTTACTTATTGGTTAAAAAGCGGTCGTAAAAAATATATTCAGTGTCCGGTTAAATCCCGGAGACGGCCTGCTGTTGGGCCTCTGTGAAGCAGTGGAAAAACAGGGTATTGCCAACGGCGTTATCCTTCCCGGGGCGGGTTCCGTTGCGAGTCATCACTTCCATGTGGCGGCTTCGCCGGTTAATCCGCCCAAAGAGGATTTCACCAAAGGGGAAAATCCTTCGGATATCGTTAATATAGTTAATCCACTTAAGGAGGGCGAAGCTCTATTTTAGCTCCCTGACATGGAATAGGCGAAGACTCGAAAAAATCCACGGATTACACGGATTTTCACGGTTCTGGGGAACTGAAATCCGTGTAATCCGTGGACACCCATGGAGGTATTCTTAAAGGGAACAACTATATTAACGGATGTATCATCAACGGCCAGGGTCCATGCCCATATTATCCATTCGGATAAGGGCGCGGCTTTCGGAGGACATTTGGAAATATTGAGGATCTCTTAAAACACTAAAGGCTAGGGCGATTACTCGCCCTAATTCCCCCGGGCCTTAAAGGCTCAAATCCTGGCTCTTCACCTTGGCTTCCGCATAGTCCGCGAATTCCGCGATTTTCATAGGCGGAAACTGTTTTCCGTCCCGGGACCTTATGGAGACCGCGGCTTCTTCCATTTCCCGCTGGCCTACCACCAGCATATAGGGAATCTTACGGTTCTGGCAGTCCCGGATCTTGGCGTTCATCCGGCGGCCGTCCAGTTCCGAGACAACCCGCAGGTCCCGGGCTTTCAGCGCTCCGGCAACCTGCTTCGCGTAGCTGTTGAAGGTTTCAGCCACCGG
>JAITHW010000256.1 GCA_031279815.1 Treponema sp.
ATCGTGCTGGATGAGCCGACGAACCATCTTGACATAAAACACCAGCTTTTTATTCTTGAGTTTTTGAAGAAAAGCGGAAAAACCATACTCCTCGTCATGCATGACTTAAATCTTGCCGCCCGCTGCTGCGATAATCTCTATTTGCTCTACAGGGGAGAGGTTGCCGCGGCGGGTTTGGCGGAGGAAGTTTTATGCCCAGAACACATCGCAAGATTTTTCGAGGTTCAAGGAACGGTTATCCATAACAAAACTGGCAGGAAAAGCTTTATGCTGCTCTGACTGCTTGCTGTACATAGATACATACGGCCGCTTTGGTTTTTATTCGGCTCTCCTCTAAACATACTCCGAGGAGTATCTGTTAACTTTAGGTTGAAAGTCATAATTAAAATGCTTGACGACGCCAGGATTTGAGCATAGAATAATAGAAACTTTAACGGTTTAGCTTAAGGAAATCTCAATGACCGAGCCTAACCCAGGGTCAGGCAATGACCTAACAAATATACAAAGATGGTCCCATTGAACCCCGTTCAATCACAACTTGTCCGAATCTTCCACAATTAGGTTCGTTATATCGAGGTTTATTATCCAATGGTTCTAGCGTGCTTTTCTTGAAGGCGGTAACGGTTGTTGAAATAGTCGGAAGCTTTTTAGTCTAAGTAATAAGGAGAGGTTTGTAGTGGCTGTAAGCACATTTAAACGGGGGTTGCGCGTTCCTACGCGAAAGACCGCTACCGAAGGAAAGTCGGTGGAACTGGTACCCCCGCCGAAACAGGTGGTTATTCCTATCAATCAGCATTTCGGCGCCCCGAATCAAAGTTTGGTGAAGGTAGGAGATACGGTTAAGCGGGGACAGGTGATCGCCGACGCGGTCAGTCCGGGTCCGATGACGGTACCGGTCCACGCTTCTATCCGCGGGGTGGTCAAGAAGATTGAGCCTCGAACGCAGTCGAATAACAGTGAAGGGCTGTGTATTGTCATTGAGACCGACAATCCGGCCTATGAAGACTCGGACAGCGAATTCATGGCGCCCCTGGATCCCTTTACCTGCACCAAAGAGGAGGCGCTGAAGCGGATCCGGAGTGCAGGCATAACCGGTATGGGGGGAGCGGGTTTTCCCTCCCATATTAAACTTTCTCCGCCGCCGAATAAGCCGATTGATGTTATCATAGCCAACGGCGCGGAATGTGAACCCTATCTCACCACCGATGAAGCGGCAATGCATGAGAAGCCCCATCTGCTGATCAGGGGTCTGACCGCCATCATGAAGATCACCGGGGTTAAGAAGGCTATTATCGGCATGGAAGATAACAAAGCGCCGATTATCCCCATGCTGGAACGGGAGATCCGGTTGGCTCAAGATGAGTATTTTAAAGGGCTGGGGGAGATCCGCATAGGACTGTGCCGGACTCTCTATCCCCAAGGAGGGGAGAAGATGCTTATCACCGCGCTGACCGGCCGGGAGGTGCCTTCCGGCGGGCTGCCTATGGATGCGGGGTGCATCGTCCAGAACGTGGGAACGCTGGTCGCCGTAGCCGAAGCCTTTACCCTGGGAAAGCCCCTCATCGACCGGGAACTGACGGTGAGCGGCGGGGCTTGTAACACCCCAAAGAACATCCGGGCGCCTATCGGAACCTTGCTGTCGGATCTGCCCAGGGAATTTATGGACATTGATTACGGCAAACTGCGGAAGATCCTGTTCGGCGGCCCCATGATGGGCTTTGCGGTCCCCACGGTGGCGGTTCCTATTCAGAAGAATACCTCCGGGATTATTCTGATGACCGAGGCGGAGACCTACGCAACCTCCGAAGGGCCCTGTATACACTGCGCCCGGTGCATCAGGAACTGTCCCTGCCGGCTCTCCCCGGCTATCATGAATCATAGCTTGGAAGCAGGTGATCTGGATGAGTCGGTCAAGGCAGGGCTTATGGATTGTATTGAATGTGGAAGCTGTACTTTCATGTGTCCCGCCCGGATCAAACTGGTACAGCGTTTCAGGATCGGGAAGGGACGGTTGCGGGCTCGGCAACAGGCCGCTCAAGCTCAGGCTGTTAAGCAGGCGGCGCCGGCAAAAAATTAACCATACCTTCTATAAAATTATTATAGAAGTATTGTATAAAAGGTGTTTTCTATGAAAGAAAATAAAGGAATTTTCTATGGCGGAAAATAAACAAACAAACGATTCCAAGGCGCCTGAAGTCTTCGATGACTATACTAAAGTTATGGTGATCCTGGCATCAAGCCCTCATATCGCTTCTCCGGTTACCACCCAAAAGCTCATGGCGAATGTGCTTATTGCCCTGGCGCCGGTTTCGATTTTCGGGGTGGTGATCTTTGGGGTTCCGGCGCTCTTAAATATCCTGGTTGCCGTTGTTGCGGCCGCGGCCGCGGAAGCATGCTTCCGATCCCTCACGAAACAGGATATCCGGATCAAGGATTGTTCCGCGGCGGTAACCGGGCTGCTTTTAGCCTTGGTGCTGCCTCCCACCACCCCCTTGTGGATTACCGCATTGGGCGCTGTTTTTGCCATTGTAGTGGCGAAAGAGTTCTTCGGCGGCCTTGGGGCGAATGTATTTAACCCGGCCCTCATCGGCAGGGCGTTTCTCATTATGAGTTTCCCTGCGGCAATAACTACCTGGAAGGTGCCCGCGGCCTTCGCATCTCCTGAAGCTGACGCGGCAACCAGCGCTACTACCGGCGCTACTCCCCTGGGAATCCTCAAAACAGGCGGATCGGTTGCAGATGTGGGACAGAACTTTCTCGACATCGGGCTTACTTCGTCTCCGGATTACATGGCCATAATCAAGACCCTCTTCATCGGCAATCACGGCGGCTGTATCGGTGAAACATCGATCCTCTTGATCGCAGTGGGCTGTGTATACCTGCTGGTTACGAAAACCATTGATTGGCGGGCTCCCGCAGCCATGACCGCCGCGAGCCTGCTCACCGCCGGAGCGCTGGGCATGGATCCCCTCTTTACGATTCTGAGCGGCGGGATACTTTTCGGCGCGGTATTCATGGCTACCGATTACGTCTCCGCCCCTCTTACGGCCGACGGCAAACTGATCTTCGGCTTCGGCGCGGGACTTGTCACCGTACTTATCAGGAAATGGGGGAACTTTCCCGAAGGGGTTACCTACGGCATCCTCGTTATGAATGCGGTTACCCCCTTCTTAAACCGGTTATTGCAGAAAAAATACGGCTTTGTGCCGAAACCTAAGGGGGGAGCAGGCAAATGAAAGGTATGTTGAAACTGGGCGTTGTATTGGCCCTCTATGCGACCGCCGCTTGCGTGGGGCTCGCCTTTGTATATTCCGCTACCAGCGAGACCATTGCGCTCCGGGCGGAAAAAGATTTGCAGGATGCTTTGAAAGAACTCTTCCCCGAGGCAGACGGTTTTAAAGAGATTACCGGAAGCATTGCCAGTCCTGATCCGGGGATCAAGTTTGAAACCGAGTATGCGGCTCAAAAAAGCAATACGGTCATCGGCGCCGCGCTTGAAGCATCGGGAGCGAGCTATGGAGGGCCTATCAAAATACTGGCGGGGGTTGGAACTGACGGCAAGATTACCAAAGTTAAGATTTTGGAACATTCGGATACTCCGGGACTGGGAGCAAACGCCGCTTCTCCCGCATACTATGTGGATAAGCCGAACAATTTGACTTTCTACGGGCAGTTTGCGGGAAAATCCGTGAAAGAGCCTTTTGAGGTAAAGAATGACGTAATGGTTATTACCGCCTCCACCATTACCAGCCGGGCGGTAGCTACGGCGGTTAAGGCTGCCGGGGATGCCGCTTCCGGTTGGCTGGCTGCACAAACAGGAGGCGCAAGATGAATCTGGGCCGAATTTTCACCAATGGTATTGTCCGGGAAAACCCTCTGCTTATGCTGATGATAGGCCTCTGTTCGGCTCTGGCGGTAACTACCGCGACGGCAAACGGGATAGGGATGGGACTGTCCATGACTTTTGTACTGCTCATGTCCGAGTTGGTGATCAGTATATTCAAAAAACTGATCCCCGATTCAGTACGGATTCCCGTATTCATCATCGTCATTGCCGCGTTCACCACGGTGATCGACTATATGCTCAAGGCGTATTTCCCGGATCTCTCCAAAGCTATGGGGGTCTTTATTCCCCTTATCGTGGTCAACTGTATCATCATGGGCCGGGTGGAAGGATTCGCTTCCAAACGATCCGTCCCGGAAATTACCGCCGACTCTCTGGGCATGGGGCTGGGCTACACCTGGGTATTAACCGGCATATCGGTAATTCGGGAACTCTTGGGAAGCGGTACGGTTTTGGGTATCCAATTGCTTCCTGAAAGTTTTCAGCCTATCCTGTTTTTTGTGATGCCCCCGGGAGGTTTCTTCGTGTTCGCGCTCTTTATCAGCCTTAACCTCTTAATCAAAGCCCGGCTTAAACCTATTGAGGAGGAGCAATCGTGAGTTTGTTCAAAATATTTATCTCTGCCTTCTTAATCAACAACGTGATCTTCATGCGCTTCCTGGCGCTTTGTCCCTTCATCGGGATGAGTACCGATGAGGATAAATCCATCGGCATGGGCCTGGCGGTTACCTTTGTTATGGTGCTTGCTACCTGCGTTACCTACCCGATTTACAAGGTTATCCTAGAACCCCAAGGGCTGGTCTTCCTGCGCCTGCTGGTTTTCATCCTGGTCATTGCATCTCTTGTCCAGTTGGTGGAATTTTATCTGAAAAAGTCCGCGCCTGCGCTGTATTCTTCAATGGGTATCTATCTGGCGCTGATCACCACGAACTGCGCGATTCTGGGGGTAACTCTTGACGTGATCGATAACGGGTATACCTTTGTGGAATCGGTAGTATACGCTATCGGGGTGGCAATGGGTTTCTTGCTGTCCCTGCTCCTCTTAGCGGGGATTCGGAAGCGGCTTAGAATAAGCCCGGTTCCTGCTTTCTTGAAAGGGCCTCCCATACTCTTTGTTACTGCGGCGCTCCTCTCTTTAGCGTTTACCGGCTTTTCCGGGCTGGTTAAATAGGAGGCCGGGATGTCTATTGTATTGATTACCGCGTTATTCGCGCTCATTTTAGCCTTTATTCTAGGATTGGCGCTGGGTTTCTTTCAAAAGATCTTTGCTGTTGCAGAAGATCCTCTCAAAGGGCAGGTCCGGGCCTGTCTTCCCGGAGCAAACTGCGGGGCCTGCGGGTTTCCGGGCTGCGATGGGTATGCCGCTGCGGTGGCTGCCGGAACCGCGGAGATAAACAAGTGTTCCGTAGGCGGCAAAGCAGCCGCTGCAAAACTCGCCGCCCTCATGGGGGGGGATGCCACGGTGATTCCTGCTGTTGCGGTTCTTGCCTGCCAAGGTTCCAAAGAACACGCTCCCCCCAAAGGGGATTATTGGGGTATTCCGACCTGCCGGGGAGCGAAGCTCTCTGCCGGCGGCTCGAAACTATGCTCCTGGGGCTGTCTGGGATTCGGGGATTGCACCCAGGTCTGCCAGTTCGGCGCGATCAGTATTGGAGCCGGCGGGCTGCCTCATATCGATCATGACCGGTGTACCGGCTGCAAAGCCTGCATTGCGGAATGTCCCCAGCAGCTTCTCCGGGAGATCCCCAAGGATCGGCAGGGGGCTATGGCGGTCTGTTCCAACCGGAACCCCATCAAACAGATGGTCAAGAAGACCTGTAAGGCGGGATGTATGAAATGTGAAGCCTGCGTGAGAAACTGTCCTGAGAAGTGCATCACCATGGATAGGGGCATCCCGGTAGTGGATTATGCCAAATGTAACTCCTGCGGAACCTGCGTTGCCAAATGCCCTACCAAGGGAATAAAACTGATCCAACAGGATATAATCTCCGGAGGAACCTCCATCAAGCAGGCGGTATCCTAAGGCCGCGGAAGATCTTGAATTGTTTTGCAGTTTTAGCGGATATCCGGGGGCTTACCCTGTTTACATGCAGGGATAAGCCTCTTATTAAAGCCTTCAGGAAGGTGCTGGAGAGTCTTTGCGGAGAAATGCCTGATGAAAAAGAGCCTGTTCCGGTTATAATTGAAGAATGGGCTTCTTTTCTCAGGTCTCTGGTTCAGACCAAGCATTGTTATTCTTTCTACATAACCGTTGCGTTCTTAACCCTCACAGACGACAACCCCTTTACCCATGCGGCGGAGGCGCAGGAACCCGGCACTATGCCGCCCCTGCTCCGTACCCTCGCTCAGACCGATCTGTCCAGGCTTGGGAGAATTGCGGGTTTTGATCTTCCGGGATTGGGCTTTCATATTGCGGAACGTCTCCGGCGTGCGGGTCTTCACCTCTCAGCCGGAAACGTCGAGGAAGAAGCCCGCTCCCTTTGGGCTGCGGAGGGGATGCAGGACCTATCGGAGGAAGCCCGAACCGTACTCAATATCTTTCCCGAAGCCCGGGATTGGGGCGCGTCGCTGCCTGAATTCTGCGCTTACCTTCATACCAAAGGCGCGGGTGAACTGGGCTTGTATCACTCGTTCCGTTGGACAGGGGTTTTACAGCCTGTGTGTAATCCTGACAGGGTACGGCCGGCGGATCTTGCCGGGTATGAAGAGCAGCGGCAGGTGGTTGTCGCAAATACCCTCCGCTTCCTTGAGTCGGGATATGCAAATAATCTGCTGCTCTATGGGGACCGGGGGACCGGCAAGTCCGCTACGGTCAAAGCGGTATGTAATGAGTACGCGCATCAAGGGCTCCGGCTTCTGGAAGTTTCAAAGCGGGACCTGTTTCAGCTTCCCTTGATTCTGGAATCCGTGGCTTCCCGGCCGTTCAGGTTTATAATCTTCATCGATGATCTGTCTTTTGAAAGTACCGATGATTCTTTCACCTCTCTCAAGATGCTGTTGGAAGGGGGCGTCGAAGCGAAACCCGCCCATGCGGTGGTTTATGCTACCAGCAACCGCCGTCATCTGGTAAAGGAGCCCTTGAAGGATCGTCCTACCACCGCCTTAGCCGCGGACGCCGCGGCTGCCGGGGATATGCGGGCCTTTGATACCATGCAGGAGCAGTTCTCCCTGGCGGATCGGTTCGGCCTGACGGTGGTGTTCACCGCTCCCGGACAGGATGAGTTTCTTCATATTGCCGAATACATTGCGGCTCGCCGCGGGCTTTTAAAAACCCCGGAAGAACCGGAGGAACGGAAGCGGTTTCGGGAAAACGCTCTTTGCTGGGAACGCTGGTTCAACGGACGTTCCCCTCGAACCGCGGCGCAGTATGTGGACTGGGCCGCAGGAGGAACGGGGTTTCCCTGGGAGAATTAGGAGCGTTGAATAAAGGGCTTAGAGCATTTGCCGTAAAGATAGCTGCCATTGACAGCGCAGAGCGTAAAAACTATTGTTTTGACCGGTGTGTTTTTATTGTTTTAATTATTTCAGAGAACAATATGCTCGTACCTATGTTAAATTGTATTCCTAAGTTAATATAATCTTTTATATTATAATAATTATTTGAACTTAAAACACTAATTTTATACCCAACATTAAAATCAAACAGGAGATACTTAAACGCAAATAGTTTATACCCAATATTAGGCGTTACATACAGTATGGTATCCTTTCCGGTCTCCGGTACTATTCCTTCCCCAAAATAATTCATAAAATCAGCGCCGCTACCTATGCCAAAATATAATCTGTTTAAACCTTTTCCAAAGGGGTAATAATGTAAAGATACGGACAAATGTACCGAAGTGCAATACACATTATCAAGGCTGGTTTTAAAAGTTATATGACCAAAACCGCCTTTTACAGAAAAATAATTGTATATATAGTACATTAAGTTAAGTATATGAAAGTTCAAAATAATCATAAATCCCATCGCTGAGGGATTGGAAATTGTGTAAGTTATTCCGAAGATGTCTTTTCATGTTTGCCCAGGATTT
>JAITHW010000096.1 GCA_031279815.1 Treponema sp.
AAAGAACTGTCCAGGGCTTTGATCTCCGTGAATATGGCATCCATCGCGGACACGGTCTCCTGGGAAACCCCGCCGATCCGCTCTATCGCCTGTTCCAGCTTCTTGATCTCCCCGGAAATCGACTCCGACTCTTTCCCGGACAACTCCGCCAGTTTGCGGATCTCCTGAGCCACCACCGCAAAGCCCTTGCCCGATTCCCCGGCGTGAGCCGCCTCGATAGCCGCATTCATCGCCAGAATGTTCGTCTGCCCCGCAATGTCCGCAATGGTCTTGTTCGCGTTCTGCAAGGTGGCGGACTGTTCGCGCATCCGGGACACCTCTTCGGCGAACTTAACCAGCATAGTATGCCCCGCGGAAGAGGACTTGCCCAGGGCTCCGGCGGTTTTGCCCACCTTGCCCGCCACGGTTCTGATGGATGCGATATTAGCCACCATCTGTTCTATTGCCGCGGAAGATTCGCCGATATGCGCGGCTTGGGTATGGACCGCGTTATTCAGCGCGTCGATGGACCCGGCGATTTCGTCAATCGCACGGGAAGTCCGGTCTGCTGACACGGTTTGGGCTTCGGTCTCGTTCTCCATAACGTCAAGACTGCCGGTTATCACTTTAAGGAAATCGGAAGATTCAAAAATAACCGTATTAAGCTGCTTGCTGATATCCACCGCTTTCAGCAGGTGATCGTTCAGTTCATCGATGGCTTTCCGCAGGCTGTCCCGAATCCTGATAAGGGCCCGCTGGATATTGCCGAGTTCGCCGGGTCTGAACGTTTGAATATCCACGGAAAAATCCATATTCGCCAGGGCTTCCGCGACCCCCTCAATCTCCCGAACCGGAACCGTAAGCATCTTGCGGGTGAACACGGCGCACAGCGCAGCCGCAGCCGCCAGCAGCCCCAGACCGATGGCGATTAACCGGGCAATCACGGCGTTGACTTCCGCGAAGATTGTTTTAACCGGAATCGTGGACACCAGGACCCAATCGGTATTCGGAACGGCGGAAGTATAGATGAATACCTCGCCGTCCATCGCGGTAAACAACGGCGAAGACAGCGCCTGCTGCTGATACCGCTCCAAGCCGGTTTCGGTAAAGAAATTCTTGTTCATCACCGCGTTTATATCCGAATGATTGATGAACAGTCCCGCTTTATTGAGCAGGAACATCTGCTGCCCCGGCATAGTAACCGCGCTTTTGATCATGGAATCCAGATCGTTCACGAACACGTCAACCGCCACAACCCCGATGTCTTCCTGTTTTTCATTAAAGACCGTCATGGAGATAGTAATGTTAATCTCTTGGGTCTGGTAGTCTATATAGGGGTCTGTACAAGCCGCCGCGCCGTTCACGCGCTTGGCGCCGGTAAACCAGGGGCGCTGGGTCTGGTCATAATCCTCCGCAGGCAGCCAGCCGGTCTGCATAATAAAATACCCTCCGGGCAGGTTCCATTTAATGTTGTTGACGTAGTAGAGGTAGGATACGCCGGGCAAGGTTTTCATGGTTCTGGTGAAGAAATCCCGCAGCTCCTGTTGGGGAACCTCGCCGGTCATGTGAATTAAAGAAACCGCCGCCTCCGCGGTATGCTTCAAAAGGAGCCCATGGTCATTCAGCAGGGACGATACCTTTTCCTGAAGCCGATGCATGCTTTCGCTGATATTTGTTTCCGCTTGACGGTATACGATGCTCCTAAGATTGATGAAAACCACGAGGGATAAGGCAAAGGCGGTACACGCCATAATAGCCAAACACACGCCGGTAAACAGGGCAGCGAAGGACTTTTTACGACTAATCATGATTACAGCAGCTCCTTAATGATAAGTGGAAGCCCGGGAGTATCTTCCCAGAGGCTGGGAGGCTCCCCCGAAAACTTTGGAGGAAGAAAAAGCAAAAAAAGCATTGAAATCCGCAGAGGAGGGCTTGACAAAGCGATGAACTCCCCTATAACCGGCGTGGCGGCGTGGCGGCGTGGCACGGGGGAAGTCTGCCCGGACGAGGAAGCCGGCGGTTGCTCCGGTAAAGTCATTATACATTTTCAAATACATCATTTTGAAAAATCCTACCGTATCTGAAATATTTTAGTCAATAGTATTGGTAAATGGTAAATGGTAAACCCAACCGCCACCCCCGGCCGGCGTTTTCCCCGACGGCGAAATGCGGTATAGTAAGGTATAAGGAGAAGCAGGTGAACCATGATAAAATCACGAAACGTAACGTTTAAGCAGCTCAAAGCCTTATTTCAGGAAGTTGCGGAACAGCAAAAAGACCTGGTTCGGCGGTTTCAAGAGACCGACAGGCAGTTTAAGGAAACTGACAAAAAGTTCCAGGAAACCGACAGGCAGTTTAAGGAAACTGATAAAAAATTCCAGGAAACCGACAGGCAGTTTAAGGAAACTGACAGGCAGTTTAAGGAAACCGACAAAAAGTTTCAAGAGACCGACAGGCAGTTTAAGGAAACCGACAAAAAGTTCCAAGAGACTGACAGAAAGATCGGGAAACTCGGAAGCCGGCTGGGAGACTTGATAGAACACTTGGCAGCGTCGAATATTGTGGAAAAATTTCAGGAATTGGGCTATTCATTTACCCATACCTCGAGGGATCATATACTCAAAGATGAACGCCGGCGGTATGCCGAGATAGATATATTGCTCGAAAACGGCGAATATGCCCTGGCGGTGGAGGTAAAATCCCTATTTACCCTGGGGGATGTTAAAGATCATCTCAAGCGGATGGAAATCCTGCGCGCTTATGCGGAGGGGCATGAAGACAAGCGCCGGTATATAGGGGCAATAGCGGGCGCATTGGTTAATGAGGGTGCCAAAGACTTTGCCTTGACAAGCGGGTTCTATGTTATCGAGCAGTCCGGGGATACGGTACGCATCAAGCGTCCGGTTCAGGTCAAAACATGGTAGAAATAGCGGCGCTTTCGGCGAAATAACGACTGGATGCCTCACGTTGGTCATAGCCGGGGTATTCACGGGAACCGGTCCGCGCCGTGTCGGCGATACGGGAAGCAGACCCCGACTATTAGGCAAAAAAGATACGCCCTATCCTATTGCGGGAACGGGAAGCGGCCTCTGTGACCGGCGTTGCTGCGCCGGGGAGGCTCATAATGAAACAGGTCTATCTTTATAAGAGAAAAACACTGCGCCTTTTACGCCGCAGACCCCTACGGCAAAGAGGCGGAGGTACATGTCGCCTCCTCCACCTCGATTCAAAACGCCAAAACTGCATTGGAAAAAGCGGCCGCCCGCTTCGGGAAACAAATCAGCATTGCAAAGGCAACGGCGGCGAGAACATGAAGGACCCGGAGGACTATCTTGCCTCCCTGGGTATTACCCGGTAAAAGCCCTTTGTGGAGCGCCTTATCGGTACGCTTCGGAGAGAATGCCTTGACTATCATACAAGCCGATGAAGGCCGGCCAATTGCGGGAGGCCGTGGATTCCTGGCCGGACAAATACCATGTTTACCCTTCATAAAAAGCGCGTTAGACAAACCGGTTTTTCATCATGGTGAAAAATTGTTCCGCTTCCGCTGCACCGTCCTTCTCGGTTTCAGGTTCACGGTATGCAACCAGATGGGGCGGAATTTCCGACAGAAACGGAGAAGGGATACATTCGGCGGTGTTCTGTAAACGCCGCCGGTTCAGGCAGGCTGTGATGAAGAGTTTGTCCCTGGCTCTGGTGATGGCAACATAGAACAGGCGCCGCTCTTCCTCGATGTTGCCCTCCCCTTCTTCCAGGCTGCGGGCATGGGGGATAATGCCGTCCTCCGCGCCGGCAATGAAGACCACCGGAAACTCAAGTCCCTTGGAGGCATGGATGGTCATCAGGTTTACCTTGCCCTTGCCGGCCTCATCTTCCCCGTCGTCTCTTGAGAGGAGGCTAATCCGGTTCAGGTACGGGTAAAGGGTAGGGTCGAAGTTGTCCGGGTCGTTTTCCCAATGAGTGATGGACTGAATCAGAGAACCGATATTGGTAAATTTCCAGCGGGCTGCTTTTTCGTTTTTGCTGTACTCGCTAACCAGATAGCCCCAGTAGTCGATTTCGTCCACCAGCGCCCGAACCTTTTGGGACAGCCCCCGTTTACCCAGCATTTCCTCTCTCCAATGTTCGATGAGGGTCATAAAGCCGTCTATCTCGTGCTTGCCGGTTTCCTGAAAGAGCGTATCCGGGACATACCGGAGGGAACTCATGGCATCCCAGAGGGAGGTATGATTCTTCCGGGCAAGTTCCGAAACCGCGGTGATGGTGGTTTTGCCGATGCCCCGCCTGGGGGTATTGATGATCCTGAGCAGGTTCACCTCATCATCGGTATTGGCAATCACCCGCAGATACGAGAGGATATCCTTGATTTCTTTGCGCTGGAAGAAACTCATACCTCCGGACACCCGGTAAGGGATATTTTCCGCCAGAAACGCCTCCTCAATGCTGCGGGTTAATGAGTTGGTTCTGATGAGAACCCCAAAATCATCGTATTTAAGCTGTTCTTGCAGCCGGATCCTCTTGATTTCCGCGGCGATGAAGCCCGCCTCCTCACGCTCGTTGAGGAGATTGAACAGCTCAATAGGCTTGCCGCCCTTGTTCCCGGACCAGAGGCTCTTTTCTTTCCGGTTGGTATTGTTGGAAATGACCCCGTTGGCGGCTTCCAAAATGGTGGTGGTAGACCGGTAATTCTGTTCCAGCTTGATCTCCAGGGTTTCAGGAAAATCCCGCTCGAACATGAGGATATTTTCGTAGTTCGCCCCCCGCCAGGAATAGATGGACTGGTCGTCATCTCCCACTACACAGACATTACGATCCGATAGGAGCCGCATGAGCCGGTACTGGGCGGCGCTGGTATCCTGAAATTCGTCAACCATTATGTAGCGGTATCTACCGCGGTACTTCTCCAGGATCTCCGGGTATTGTTCAAAGAGTTCTATAGGGATAACCAGCAGATCATCGAAGTCTAGGGCATTGAACACCTTGAGGCCCTGCCGGTACTCCTTATAGACCGGCTCAAAAGCCGGGTCCGCTCCAGCTCCCCAGCGGAGACGGCCTATCTTCACATTGGAAAAGAGCTGCCCCAGGGCATAGAGGTCGGTCCCTTCCACGGAAAGACGGCATTCCCGAAGGCTTTCTTTGATAAGCTCCGTCCGGTCGGTTTCATCATAGATCGAGAAATTCTTCCGGTAACCGAGAAGTTCGATTTCCTCCCGCAGAATCTTGACCCCAAAGGCGTGGAAGGTATTCACCGTTAGGCTTTGCAGTTTTTTCCCGGTAAGTTCCTTGACCCGCTCCTCCATCTCCCTGGCGGCTTTGTTGGTGAAGGTGAGCGCGAGAATAGCGGACTGGGGAATCCCCCGTTCCAGCATATAGGCGATACGGTAGGTGATGACCCTTGTTTTCCCTGATCCCGCTCCTGCGATGATGAGCAGCGGCCCTTCAATAGTTTTGACCGCCTGCATCTGTTTATCGTTTAACTCTGTTTCTAAACTGCGCTTTGACATGGTTCGTGCAGTATAGGGAGAGGAACCGCGGCATACCCCGAAGCGCCGCGGTTCCTCACGTTTCCTGCCTGCCCCTCCTTAGATATTATCCTTTAACAGCCCCTGCGGTAAGCCCCTGGATGAACTGCTTGCTCATAAGCAGATACAGGGCGATAACCGGAAGGGCTGACAGGGTGAGTACCGCCAGCACCTTAGACCAATCGGTCTGGTACTGGCCGAAGAGCCGCGTGACCCCCAGAAGCACGGTTTTGGCCCGGTCGTCGGTGATGAAGATCAGAGGGAACCAGAGATCGTTCCAGAAGGGAACCAGATTGTAAATGGCTACCGTTGCCAAAGCGGGACGCAGGAGCGGGGCTATAATCCGGATAAACACCCCCAATCGTCCGGCGCCGTCGATGATCCCCGCTTCGGTAAGTTCATAGGGAACCTGCCGGATAAATTCGGTGAGAATGAAGATCCCTACCGGAACCCCCATAGCCACATAGATGGGGATGAGAGACCAAATGGTATTGAGGAGACCCAAGGCTCTGATGAGTTCGATGATTTTGATGGACCCGATCTTTATGGGGAGCATCATCCCCGCAATGCAGAAGAAGTACAGACTCCTTGAGACTTTTCCCCGCCAATGGGCCAGCGCGTAACTTGCTAAGGACACTACCGTAAGCAGGATGACCAGGGAAAGAACCACCACGACAAAACTGTTTCTGAAATACACAAGAAAGTCTCCGTTTCCCAGAACCTCGCCGTAGTTGGCGGTATTCCATTTTGCAGGAAGCCCGAAAGGGCTTTGATATATGGAAAGTCTGTCTTTAAAAGAATTGATCACCATAACCCACAGGGGGAAGATAACCACCACGCTCCAGCCCGCCAGGATGATATGCGCGGGAATATTCCGGTTTTGCTGTTTGATCGAACCGTATGCCATGCCTACCCCTTATCCCGGGTATACCGGAGGGCCGGAATGACTCCCAGGCACAGTACGAAGAAGGTGATGGTTGCGATCGCGGCTCCCATACCCGGATCCGGAATCCCGACCGGATGTTGTCCTGCAATACCGGTCCGGTAAAACAGGGTCCCGATGAGATCCGTGGAATAATTCGGCGCGCCGTTGACGTTCTCCATGGCGAATACCACGTCAAAGGCATTAAAGTTATTAACAAAAGTGAGAATAGCGATCATTCCCGCCACGGGTTTTATCATAGGCAGCTTGATATGCCAAAAGATCTGTCTCCCATTCGCGCCTTCGATAGCCGCGGCTTCAAAGAAATCTTCCCCGATGTTCCGCAAGGCCGCCACGAACATCATCGTGGGGATGCCTATCCATTGCCAGCAGGAGACTAAGGACACACAGGTCAGCGCGGTGGCCCGGTCCCCCAGCCAGGGTCTGACTAAGAATCCCAGCCCCAGTTTTTCCAAAAAAGGCCCGCTCCAGACCGGATTCAGCAGGAGTTTCCACAGATACCCGGTAACCAACACCGCAAGGGTTACCGGGATAAATATCACGGTTTGATAAAAGACACGGCCCCGCAGGGATCTATTGGTTAACAGGTTCGCAAAGAGGATGCCCAGACAATTCTGAACCGCCGTATGAATCAGGAAGAAATACAAGGTATGAGCGAAAGCGCCCCGGTACCGCTGAACATACTGCTCCACGGTGAAAAGGTTCTGGAAATTCTTAAATCCTACAAAACTGCGGCCAATGCCTGCGGATCCTGTATACAGACTGAGCCGCAATGAATCAAGCAGAGGCCACGCCATAAAGATGATATAAAAACCCAATGCCGGCGCCAGATAGGGGAGCCAGCATAACAATTCCGCCAGGATTCCGGACCGGGACCCTTTTTTGTGCATCATACCACACTCCGCCCCGGATTGGGCCGGGGCGCAGCCCTTACCGGTAAGCCGAGGCTTCGGTTTCCATTGCTTCCGCGGCTTGAGCGGGAGTCCGCTCGCCTTTGAGAACTTGAATCACCGCTTGATTCATAGGCGCATAGAGGGCCAAGAATTTGGGCCATACAAAACGCACGTCCGTCTCTTTGCCGTTGTTCAGGCCGAGGAATTCATTGGCATGGGGATTCTTGAGCTGAATCTGGAAGTTGATCATGGGGAAAAAGCCCAAGGGGAGATTCTCCGACGCGGTGGCCGCGCCTTCTCTGGCGGCCAACCAGGCCAGAAAATCCCGGCATTCCTGGGGATACTTGGTCGCCTTGTTATAGGTAATCGCCATATCCGGGTGGAAGGTGATCATGGTTTTCCGCCCTTGGGGAGCGGGCATGGCAAAAAGACCCCATTGAAAAGGAGCGTCCGCATACACACCGGCGGTCCAGGAACCGTCCATGAACATCACCGCCTGCTGGGTACTGAACAGAGCCTGGGAATCATTGTACGTTACCGCCTCATAGCCCTTGGGCAGATACTTGGCCGCATCGGCCATAGCCTGGAATGCGGCAATAAACGCCTCGTCGTTGAGCTTCTTAGCGCCGGTCTCATACCGGTTCCTATCCGCGGATCCCCCTACAAAATTGGGAAGCATCCCTAAGAAAAACACTTCCAGTATGTCCCACTCATCGGCCGCGCCGTTTGCCAGGGGAGTATATCCCCTGGATGCCAAGGTATCGCAGATCTGAAGAAACTCTTCCCAGGTCTGAGGAATCCCAAGACCCTCTTTCTGGAATATGGTTTTGTTGTAGTACACCCCGTGGGAGACCGCGGCAAAGGGAACCGCAAAGATCCTGCCGTCGGGCATCTGCCAGGGCGCGGTATTTACCGCGGTGAAATTATCTTTAACCCCGGGGATATCGGAACAATCCGCGAAGTACCCCGCGTTAAACAGTTCCCGCCCCGGCGCGTAAGACCGCGCGTACATCAAATCCGGGCCGGCGCCGCCTTCAAGCTGGAGCCTGAGAGTCGCGTTGTAATCCGGCGGGTTGGTAGGCCTGAACTGAATCTCCACATTCGGCTTTACCTTCTTGTATTCCGCCAGAAGCCTATTCACCTGGGCCACGTCATCGGCCCGCCAGGACCCCATGGTCAATACGGCCTTGCCGCCGCCGGATGATCCTGCGTCCTTACCGCCTGTGGCATACAGGGGCAGTAAGCATCCCGCCATAAGCGCAACCGCGCTTATGCTTTGAAAAATCTTTTTCATTTCCTCCGCCTCGTCATAAAGTCCCGGGACCGCCGCTCCGGGCCCGGTCCTAGGATTCTTGTTATTCTAACATCCTATACCGCCTCTTAATCCTACGTCAAGGGCGGCTTTTACGTCTTCTACAATCCGTGGAAATTTATGGACTTTCTTGCGTATTTCGATCACAAGTTGCAGAGATTTCCTTCCCGTTCAATGACGGTTTGAGTTCCCTTTTCATCCGCCGCAATAATCGTGGGGTTCTTCACAAGACCGTCAAGGTGGATGAGGCTGGGCGCATCGCCGTCATAGTTGAGGCCCACCGCAAAATGGCAGGTTTGAAAGGCTTTTTCATCCTCCAGCATACGCCCGCTGATGCGGGCCGCAGGGTTGAGGCCGATGCCGATTTCCCCGATGTTCCGGGCATTCCGCGCGTAGATCTCTCCGGTTCCCGGAGGAAGGGTTCCGGCTTTTTCGTACTCTCTCGCGTTGGCCTCCGCAAGGCCGATAGTCTCCAGCAAGGCCGCGGCCTCTTGGCCGCCCTGTATGTCCGTGATAAACCCCCGGCTCAAGGTACAGCGTATCGGCTCTTGGATAATGATGTCCCGGTCGTGGAGGCTGATGGAACCGTCGAAGGCGATGACCCCTTTGGCGGTTCCGTTTTCAGGGCTGATGAAGGTTTCCCCCGCGGGAAGGTTGCCTCCCTTGCCGCCTGCGGAAAAGTCCCCGTCGTCGGATTTCGCCTCCCGCGCCTGCAGCCCGAAACGGATATCTGTGCCTCCGGGAGCAGTGATATGGATGGATACCGCTTGGTCGAGCACCGCTTTTACTGCGGCGCAGCGGCGTTTGAGCAGCTCATAATCAATGGGAACCGTGCGGATAAACGACGCGACCGTAGTGGAAGGAGACCAGAACCCCCGGCAGGTTTTTTCGCCGTACATTTGGAGATGAAAGATATGGTCGTATTGGATGTTCCCATAGGTATACGGAGACGCGATGCCCTGCTTGTCTTTCCCCAGTTTTTCCGCGCTCAAGGAGATGCACACCGCGGGTTTTGCGGAAAACGCGGCTATCACCGCAGGCTCGGCAAAATCGAGCTGGGTTTTTACCGGCTGGAACAGCAGCACAGGACAGGCTTGCGCATCAAGAACCGCGTCGTAGATCGCTTCCGCCAGAGCCGCCACGTCGGTTTCGGGGTTGCTTATGATGAGCGCCTGCTCCCCGGGTTTGACCTTGAGAGAAACTTCGACGGCTATCCGGGCCGCTTCCCGCAAATCCTGAGAGTGCCGCCGGGCAGCAGGGTTGATATGGGCAAATTTTGAAGAAATAGTACGCATATAGTAAGGTATTAAAGCCTATAAGGAGATATAATGCAATACGAGCGGGGTGAACGGCACGGAAATCAATTTTTACAAATTAACAATAAAAAAGAAGGAGGTGATCCACAAAGTATGATGGGCAGGGTATGACAAAGGGGACAAGGAAGATACTATGGAAGAATGACAATCACCATAGAACTCACCTGCCCCCGATGCCATAGCGCCACTCTAG
>JAITHW010000155.1 GCA_031279815.1 Treponema sp.
GCGGGGCGGGAACTCTGGAAATACTACCACGGGAAAATCAAAACCAACAGAACCGCGCCGGTGAACGCCTCGTTTTACGACATCCGGGAGTTTTTTCAGGGGCGCAAAGAGAGCGGAACCATGAACGCCAAGTCTGAAGATGAAACCTACAACGCCTTGATAAAAACCCTGCGGGAAGCCCTCAAGGTTTTGGCGAAAAAGATAGAGCCGAAAGTCTACGAGTACGGCTTTCTGCGGGAATAAGAGGGCGGGTTCCGGTCTTTCCATTCGGCGGCGCTAGACCGGGCAGCGCCGCGGCAGCGTTACCGCGGACAAGGCGGAGGGTCTCAGTAAAGATATGAGGAGAAAAACAATGGGTATAACAAGAGATGAAATCACCCTTACCAATGCGGTTGATCTTGCGGATGCGAGGCGGGGTCTTATAAGTGAAAAAAGCGTGCGCTCGGTGACCGTGACGGCGGTAGCGGACACGGGGGCGCTGCGGCTCACCATACCGGAAAGCCTGCGGGAAAAACTGGAAGCCGCCCTTACCGAAGGAGTGGAGGTCCGCTGGAAAGACCGGCTGGACATAACCCAGGCGTGGGTTGTTCAAAGAGAGTGCGCCGTCCTGCTCGGGGCAATGCCTATGGAAGGGATGGATATTATGATCGATCCCAAGGGACAGCGCCTAGTAGGTATCCACGGCGACGAACAGCTTGGAATTCTGTATTAGCCGGAAAGCGGCGGCGGCAGACCGGCCTATGCAAAAAGCATAACTGGGAATGGTAACATTACCGGTTTTGGCGTATGTTTTATCGTATGTTTTATCAAGTTTAACAAGTTACCGGAGAATAATATACATCCTAATGGATTGCCCGTCACGTCAGAGAATCGGCGGAAAGATCCGGGGAAAATTGCGGGATAACCATAGCATAAAAGCCGCCAACATGATACGGTTTAATAATATTATAACGTTATGATAAAAGGCAAGGCGGGTTTAACCAATGGTTATGAATAGGTTGAAGAAAAGAAATATGAGGGTTGAAATATGAGTTATACGGCTCATACGGGGGTTATCACCCAGATCGTGGGACCTGTGGTGGATGTGCGTTTTGAAGAAGGGTCTGTTCCGGGGATATTACACGCCTTGGAAGTCAATGCCGGTGAACGGAATATGGTTATAGAGGTGCTGCAACATATCGGGGATAACCGGGTGCGCTGTGTGGCTATGGAAGCCACCGAGGGTCTTGCCCGGGGACTTGCGGTAGTCAATACGGGCCATCCTATTCAGGTGCCGGTGGGCGAGGCGGTGCTGGGCAGAATGTTCAGCGTAACCGGTAAGCCTATTGATGACCGGGGGGCTTTTACCGCTCAGGAATATGCTTCCATACATCAAACCGCCCCCAGATTTGAGGAACAGCGCCCCGCTACCGAGGTATTTGAAACCGGTATTAAGGTAATAGACTTGATAGCTCCCTATGCCAAGGGCGGGAAGATCGGGCTTTTCGGCGGCGCGGGAGTGGGAAAAACCGTGGTGATCATGGAGCTTATCCGAAACATCGCTACCGAACATTCGGGATATTCGGTGTTCTCCGGCGTGGGGGAGCGGTCACGGGAAGGGGCGGATCTGTGGAAAGAGATGAACGAATCAGGGGTGGCGGAGAAGACGGCCCTGGTCTTCGGGCAGATGAATGAGCCGCCCGGCGCCCGTATGCGGGTCGCCCTGGCGGGACTTACCATGGCGGAGCATTTCCGGGATCAGGGCGGTCAGGATGTGCTGCTCTTCATTGATAATATCTTCCGCTTCATTCAGGCGGGAGCCGAAGTTTCCGCCCTGCTGGGCCGGATTCCCAGCGCCGTAGGGTATCAGCCGACCTTGGCCAATGAAATGGGATCCCTCCAAGAGCGGATCGCCAGCACCTCCAGAGGGTCTATCACCAGCGTTCAGGCGGTCTACGTGCCTGCGGACGATCTTACGGATCCCGCCCCTGCAACAACCTTCGCTCATTTGGATGCGACTACGGTCCTTTCCCGGAAAATCGTTGAATTGGGGATATATCCCTCGGTGGACCCCTTAGCCTCAAGTTCCCGTATTCTGGAAGCCTCGGTGGTAGGAGAAGAACATTACCAGACCGCCAGGCGTACCCAGCAGATCCTCCAGCGATATAAGGAATTGCAGGATATTATCGCCATTCTCGGGATGGACGAATTATCCGCAGAGGATAAGCTTGCGGTGTCCAGGGCGCGGAAAGTGCAGCGGTTCTTCAGCCAGCCCTTCTTTGTGGCGGAACGGTATACCGGCATAAAAGGCGCGTATGTACCGGTAAAAGAAACGGTCCGGGGCTTCAAGATGATCCTGGACGGCGAGGCCGACGCTATCCCCGAACAGGCGTTTTTCATGGCCGGCGGCATTGATGATGTATTGGCTAAGGGTTGAACGGCTATGTCAAAACTGTACCCCTTTGAAGTGCATACCCCTTACCGGCTTTTCTATTCGGATATGATAGAGGCCGTTACCATTACCCTCATCGACGGCGAGATTGGGGTATATGCGGATCATTCCTTTTTTACCGCGCCGGTATGCGCCGGTATTCTCAAGATCAAGGACAAAAAAGGCCGGTGGAACCATGCTTTTACTACCGAGGGTTTCCTGGAAGTGAAGGCTCACAAAACGGTCCTTTTGGTCGATGCCGCGGAATGGCCCCATGAGATAGATTACGGCCGCGCCCTAGAAGCGAAAAAGCATGCGCAAGAACAGATCGCTTCCGGTACTTTTAGATTCGAGATCGGCGCCGCGCAAACAACCCTCAGGAGGGCGGAGTTTCGCCTGAAGGTACATGCCTTAAAGGAGAAGGCTTGAAAGCGCCGGCTATTCAAATTTAAAGCCTTGGGTCTCTTTCGAGGCCCGCTCCATACTGCACTATACGCTGCTTTCATCCCCCGGTATAGATTTTTCTACAGCGGTTTCTTTCTTGTCTCCAAGAGCGGGAGCCGCCATATCCATTCCCTCACTTTTGCAGATGATTCCAATATGAATGAGAGAATTCAGCTTGACAAAAAAATCAAGGGTTTTTACTATTGGATAGGTATTCACAATTCTAATAGAGAGGTATCAAATGGATATTCCAGCGCCGGCATCAAGTTTTTTGACGCCTCGTGGGGGGGGGGGCGGCGCCGCCG
>JAITHW010000158.1 GCA_031279815.1 Treponema sp.
TTTTGATTCCGCCGGAGGCGGCTGCGAACTTTCCTGGTCGCCGGCTTATTTCCAGTTCAGGACAAAATGGGGATATACCGCAAGCGCGAAAAAAGAAGGGATATGGGATGCCGCTTTCAGCGCGGCGATCCGGTTTAAGCCCGGGAGACTCAGCATTAAAGCCGCCTCGCCGGACTTTCCGGAAAAATGGAACTGGACTATCTCCTGGAGACTGGAAAAGAAACCCTAGGATGCCTTAAGATGCCTTACCCAGAGCGGCAACATTTACTTCAATAGGAATGAAGATGTGGAAGGTTGTGCCCTTTCCTGTCTCGGTGTTGATCTTGATGCTTCCCTTTACCTCACGGAGCCTGTCCTGTACCAGACTTAGTCCCACACCCCGTCCGGCATGAACGCTTACATTGTCCGCGGTACTGAAACCGGGAGAAAAAAGCGCCCGTAAAAGCTGGTTCTTGTTGTCCGCGTCGGCCTCGTTTACCAGCTTCATTTCCAGCGCCCGCTTTTTGATCTTCGCAAAATCCAGCCCTCTTCCGTCATCTTTCAGGCGGCAGTGTATCTTGTCATCATCAATGGTAATGGAAAGGTTTATGGTTCCCTGGACATCCTTACCCGCCGCTTTCCGCTCTTCTTCGCTCTCAATACCGTGAACCACCGAATTCCGTACCAACTGGGTCAACACTTCTTTAACAATCCGGCGGGAACCGGATTCCAGCGCCGCGCCGTCAATTTCCCTGGATACAAAACGGACATCCTTGCCCAGATCGCCGGCTACCTTGTTGGCGGCTTTGGCAAGGGTATCAACAAGCACCTGCCCGCTCTGGGTGCCGGTACCACTGCTGCGGAAAGAAAGTATCTTGTCAATGGTTTCCCGAAATTTATCTTTTTCCCGCATGATCTGTTCCAACTCTACGGTGATGTGGAGTACGTCTTCAAAGGCGATTGTTTCTTTATCACGAACATTTTTTATTTTATCTTCCAGGGCATGGAGTTTTTTGCCAAAACCTTCCAGTCCCAGAATAAGAGCGTTGGATTTTATGGCGTGTACCGACTGATATATTTCCACCATAACCTGGCTGGAAGAAAGATCCTTGTCTTTCAAAGTATCATTGACCCGGTCAAACTCATATTCTGAATCTTCAATAAAATCATTAAAGACCCTGGGCTCAACCTGTACAATTTCAAAGAGGGAACGCATTTCCGCCTGCCGCTTGCTTTCTTCTTCGTCAAGCTGTTTTTGCAGTTCCTTTTCCGCGGTAATATCCTGCAAGGTTCCCAGAACATAGGTCTCCCCTTCGGCCCGGCTGACCGGCGCAAAACCACAGTTCAGAATACGCTCCGCATTGGTTTCCACGCTTACATAGTTCAGTTCCCGCAGGGGATTAATATCATCCAGCATACTTTGTTCAAAAGACCGGTTGAAGATCATGCCAAAATAATCCCTGAGGGTTTCTATTTCTTTGGCCTTGATCGAAGCGGCAAGGAGATCCAAAAAATTTCTGCCCTGCAATTCAGTTGCCACAAGCACGTCTTCCAGCGCTTTGGAATAAGCGGGCTGGATTATCAAATCCTTGTTCATCAGAAACAGGCCGACCTTCAGGTTGTCTTTCATGGCGGTAATTTCGTCCCGTTCTGTTTGCAGGGCTTTGGTAAGTTTTTGTACCCAGTTATCTTTGGTCAAACGCATCTGCTCGTAAACAATGGTCATAACAAAAATCAGCGCATACACAGAGCAGATACGGGAAGCTATATCGCGGTTGTATTCAAAGCCTGATCCCACCATACCGGGAAGAAAGGTTATTACCGCAATTGCGGCAAACAGCAGTACGCAAAGAATAGCCCCCACTTTCATTCCCATCATGAAGACGACGAGAATGGGAAAGGCGAATATCCACAGCCCGGCAAAACCCTGGACATCGCCGCCGAACACCAGCATAGCACAGAGTACCGCGAAAGACCCAAGAGGAATAATGCCGGAAATAAAGAGAGGGATAGTCGTACGCAGCAAGAGGACGGCGACAAGACACAAAACGCCTAAGCTTATATCCATTAAACCACGGACAGTATGCCCATGAAGTCCGACGAAGATACCAAAACCCAAAAGCAAAATACCGCCAATTATCAGCGCTATGTTGAAAATGGTATAACGGACAACCCCTTCCATGTCGGCTTCGGTTCGCCGCGTGGCAAACTTGCCGCTGGTTATGATATTAAAAAGGACATTTTTGGCTGACGCCACCTTAGGCCCCCTTCCCTGCTACCGCCTCTATCGCCACAGAAAGGTTAAATGTTTCATTGTCAAAAATCTTGAACGGAATACAAATGATCCGCGCCTGATTGTTTGGCCATTTTATGGTGTGCTGTTTGCCCTGGATAATAGTAGGCAGAGAAATTACCAGACGAAAAGCCTCTTCCAGATTTTTTTTGACGTTTCCGGCGATGATATTAACAATTTCACCAATAGCGTCAACCACATCGTCATCCACGTCTTTGTGCTTTGCGCCGGTTAATATTCCCGTGAGCTGGATGGCCAAATCTGTTTTCATGGAGATAACCACCGCGCCCCGGGCCTCTCCGGTAAGGCCGATAACCGCCGAAATGTCCCATTCCATAGTGGCGCTGGTTTCGGCAAAATAGGGACGCTCTTCGGCAAGTCCGGTTCCCAGAAAATCCTGAAAAACATTTTTACAAACGTCAATAAAAGGCTGTATATACTTTTCCATTTTTCATTCCTTATATAGTGATCTTGGACATCTTTTCCCGGAAGTTCTTTTCACTAACCGGTTTGATGATATAGTCAGTGGCCCCCGTTTTCAGGGCTTCAATGACATTGTACTTGGCGGCCTCGCTGGTTACCATAATAATTGGTATCTGGGCATATTCCGGCTGGGCGCGTACCTGCTTCAGGAAATCTATCCCCGAAAGTTCCGGCATATTCCAGTCAAGCAGCACTAAATCCACCTTTTGATTTTGCACATGCTGCAAAGCCTCTTTCCCATTTGCGGCTTCAAGAAATTGACAGGGTATTTTCATTAGTGAAAAGGTGTTTTTTACAATGTTCCGCATTATCCGCGAATCATCTACCACCAAAACCGTCTTCATTAGCTACCTCCGATAGTGTGATTGAAATATTATTACTCTTTTTATTAAATTAGGCAAGACGGTGATAATCTGCTTTATCAGGAAAGTCCCGCTCCAACCGCGGTGGTATATTCCGCGTCTTCGGGGTAAATAAAATCAATGCCGTACATACCGGTAATGGCCGCAAGTATTTTCTGTCCGATATGGTTGTCGCTGCCGTTTCCGGTAACAATAACCTGGCTGGTGTTCCGCGCCCGGGCCGCGAAAACCGAGAGCATCCCGATAACCTGGTACACCATGTTAAGAATAGCCAGGGCAATATCCCCGCTGCCGGCGGCATCCAGCATTTTGCCGAAATTGGCGGCGGTACTTTCTTTATTGAGGAAGCTCATATCGCTTTCCATAATATCTTCCAGCAGCAGATCCACCTGGTTTAGATTGCCGCTTTCCGCCAGTTCCATGATGCCGCTAAACTCCGCGGTGGGCAGCAGCTTTTTCGCCAGTCCCAAAATGGTCCCGCCGCCCACGCCGGACCCGCCAAAGTGGGATATTCCCT
>JAITHW010000205.1 GCA_031279815.1 Treponema sp.
CGGATAAAAAAGGGATCCCATGGGACGGAGTAATGCTGGAAAAGCGGGGAGGCCGGGGAGTCGTTATGATCCCTGCCTTGGGCTTGGAAACTCAAGCAGCCATAAAGAAAGACCTGGAACCTAACGAACAGGTAAAACTGACCTTATCTTCGGTTAGAATCCCCGATGCGGAAGCGGTATTCATAGCCTTGTGAGAAAAGAGGAGGAACAGGGGCCGGAGGAGATAAATAGGCGCCGGCATTTCACCGTATTTTATAATTATCCTATAAGGATTAGTCATTGATTTCTTGCTCCCTGCCGATAAAATAAACATGAAACGAATTATTGCATATATGTTAATCGGTTTAGTATTCGGTATGTGGTGTGCAGCCCAGACGCAACCGGCATCTGAAAGCGGGGTTTACCGGCAGGAGGGGTTCGCGTCATGGTATGGACCTCCCTATGATGGAAAACCCACTCACTCAGGGGAAATTTTTGATTCCACTAAATTCACCGCCGCACATCCGACGCTGCCTTTCGGTACAATCCTTACGGTTACCAATGTTCACAACAATAAGCAGGTGATCGTCAGGATAAATGATCGCGGGCCTTTTACCCCTTCGCGAATCATTGATGTTTCCAAAGCGGCGGCGGAACAGTTGGATATGATCGTTACCGGAACCGCTCCGGTCATAATAGAAAGCAGGGGCAGCGTGGTTTCAATAGCGGCTCCTCAGTCAGCATCACCCCAGGGTCAAACCGTGCCGCCTTCAGGAGGGACGGAAACTCTCAAGACAGACGCCGAGATGCCTGCATCGGGAAATACCGTTATCGGACTTGAAGAATTCCGTACACCCCCCTATTCGGTGACTCCGGCGCGCTCATCTCCGGCAGAAATTAAACCCGCGGTACCGCCGGCAGGCACGGATAAACGCTATCGTATCCAAGTCGGGGCATACAGAGTTCTTCGGAATGCTACGGAAGTCTTTGATAGGCTGAAAAACATAGGCCTCAATCCGGCTTATGAAAGAAACGGAGAAATCTATCGGGTGGTGCTTGCAGGCGTTAAAGCGGATGATGTGCAGCTCATAGCCGAGAAACTTGGCGGCGCCGGATTCCAAGAAGCGTTGATTAGGGAAGAGCAATGAAAGGAAAAGGGATACAACCTCATACGCTGAACATACAGCATCTTTCCGGCAGGGTGGTATTCTGCCGGAAATTTTTAATTCTTACCATATAATAGCGGTCTTTTTATCCTATCCTAGTACCGTAGCGCTCTTAGAGGAACCACCCAAGGCTACAGCCTTGGGCTTGATTTTCAAGAATAGAGCCGATACTCGCCTTTACCCTCAATCTTTATAATCTTTCTTGGTACTCTATACTTTACATCAGCGGAAACAAGTACGGTGTTGTAACCGCTCCGTAGGCTATCGTACCTGTTTGACACATGAGGGCCTTACTTTGCCGATAAGGCCGCCATGGTGATGTAATTATAGGGCTGGTTGAAGTGGGGAAGAAAGAAAATATCCAGGAGTTTGAGTTTGTCAATGGTAACTTTCTCCTCAATCGCCAGGGAAAACATATGGATCCCCATTGAAATATCCTGGTAAGAGGCCATCTGGGCTCCCAATACGCGGCGGGTATTTTTATCGTAGACAATACGAATCTTGACCTTGTGGTTATCTTCCTTAATGAAAGCGGGCTTTTGGGTATCCTCAAATTGGGTGTAGAGAGGGTTAAAGCCCGCCTTTTCCGCGGCTTTGAGGTTAAGACCGGTGGATACCATCTTATACCCGTAGATGCAGATCCCGTTAGAACCTTGGACCCCTGCGGATTCCAAGGGAGTTCCCCCTGCATTGTGTCCGGCAACCACGCCGCTGCGCACCGCGTTGGTGGCCAGGGCAATATAGGCGCTGTTTTCAATGACATTGCTGTACACAGTGGCGCAGTCCCCGATGGCATACACATCGGGCTTGCTGGTTTCCTGTTTCCGATTGACCTTGTAGGCGCCGTTAGGGAAGGTCTCCAGTTCCCCGGCTCCAAGGGCGCTATTCGGACGGAAGCCGATGGCCATAATGACCAATTCCACTGGATATTCTCCCTTATCGGTAACAATGGACTTGACCGTATCAGTTCCGGTAATTTCCTGCACCAGTTCCCCAAAATGGAGGGTAATGCCGTTATCCGCCAGTACCTTGTCCATATCATGCGTGAACCAATCGTCATAATAGGTTGATAGGGACGTATTCGCGGCTTCAAAGAGGAGCACATTTTTACCCCGGCGGCGCACTGCCTCGGCAAGCTCAACCCCGATATACCCGGCTCCGACTACCGCCACGTTTTTAACATCCTGATTACTCAGGATATGATCTATTTTTTGTCCTTCCTGAAAGAGCTTGACATACGCCACATTGGGCAAGTCCAGCCCCTTGATCTTAGGGGTGATGGGAAGAGAACCGGTAGCCATGATGAGCTTATCATAGGATTCTTTAATTTCCGTCCCCTTTTTATCCGCTCCAAACACCTGCTTGGCCGCAAAATCTATCCGCTCCACCCTGGTTTCCATGTGGACTTCAGCTTTTTTGGCTGCCAGCTTCTCTTTGGATGAATAGAACAGGCTGTCGGGATTGTCGATCTGCCGCCCAATCCACAGGGCGGTACCGCATCCAAGATAACTGATATTGCTGTTGCCGTCAAAGATGACCAGTTTATTATCCGGATAATTATCCAAAATGGTATTGGCCGCGGCCGTACCCGCATGATTCGCTCCAATCAAAACAATTTTCTTCATAGTATGTCTCCTTAATTATAAAGACTAATGGTTTAGGTTCGTGATTGCAATAGAATCTAACTACGAAGCTGAAAAGAAGCGGATGGGATCCCTTTCTTATATATCGTTGTACAAGCAAGCGCCAAATTTTATTCTTCTTATTCCCTCTATTCCCCCGCATAGGTCCAAAACTCATCCATTGCAAATTTTATCTATCAACCAGTATGCAGGGCTTCCACTTCGGCCAAGGTAGGAGGATCCGCCCCATGCCTTGCACATACTAGTGAAGCGGCCTTGTTGGCAAAGAAGAGAGCGTCCCGGAGTTCCCCTTCCGAGAGGGCTGTCAGCCGGGAACGGGACATATTCCCCTTAAGTTCCAGCCAAGATAAAAGAGCGCCGTGAAAGGTATCCCCCGCGCCGATAGTGTCCGCCACAGGGACATCCGCCGCAGGCGCGTTCACTCGGATGATATCCCCCTCATCCCGGCGGAGCAGCGCCAGCGCTCCCTCCGGCCCCAGGGTGCTTACCACCAGGCGGGGACCCGTATTCAGCAAGCGCCGGAGGGCCGCTTCCAAGGCTAAACCGGGATAGATAAAGTTCACATCCGCGGAGGAGATCTTCACAATCGTTGAACCTGCGATCCAGCCTTCAAACCGCTTGCGATAGGCTTCTCTGTCATGAATCATAAAGGGCCGGATATTGGGGTCCATCGAAATAACGGGTCCCCGCTCGCCTCGCCCTCCTTCCCGGAATATGAGAGATTCAATGGCGGTGGCCACAGGTTCCATGGTCATGGCAATAGAGCCGAAAAGGATGCACCGAATTTCTTCCGGCAGCGTTGCGGGCAGATCCGCAGGTGAAAAGGAACGATCCGCAGTTCCCTCAGTATAAAATACATACCGGGGTTCCTTACCTGCTTCAAGTTTCACAAACGCCAAGGTGGAATGTTCCCTGGACCGGATAATCAAATCGGTTCCCACCTTATTGGCCGCGAGATGGTCAACCAACAAATCTCCGAAAAAATCCTTGGAAAGGCGCCCCATAAAGCGCACCGCTACCCCCAGTCTCCCGATCGCAAGGGCGGTATTATAGGGACTTCCTCCCGGACAAGGGGAAAAAACCGTTCCCCCTGTCCGGGAGGGGGGGTCCCCCTGAGTTTGAGATACCCCCAAGGGAACCATATCGATCAGGGCTTCACCGCAGCATAAAATCATAACACCACCGTAGTAGGAAATTAAAAAAAATGCAAGTATCTCTAAATATTGTAAAGCCCTGTAACGGTTTGCCGCCTATTTCAAACCTGGAAATCCGGTTACCACCGGATTGTCCCCTTCTGCCACGTCAATATCCGGTTGCGGATTTTAAGCTGAATCCCGATGAGGTAGGAGAAGGTAACGGCGATGACGATAAGAGCGGCGTATACATTGGGGTATGCCAAGGTTTCGCGCTGCCAGTTAATATACCAGCCGATGCCGAATTTGCATCCGATCATTTCCGCAGCCATCAGGGTAAGGAAACATGCCGAGGTTCCGTTAAAGACCCCCGCGAAAATGCTGGGCGCGGCCGCAGGCAGGGCAATGGAAAGGACGTTCCGCAGGGTACTTGCCCCCAGGGTACTTGAAACCTCGAAATAGCTTTTACGGACATTCATAATACCGGAACAGGTCAGCACCGCGGTGGGGAACCACACCCCCAGGGCAATGAGGAAGAGGCTGGCATCGGTAGGTTTCAAGAAAATCACCAGGGCAATAGGAATCCAGGCGGTTGACGGAATCGGTCCTATAATTCTGATAAAAGGCATGATCCAGTAGTTCCAACGCCGGCTCCAGCCGATGAGAGTTCCGGTCAACACCCCCAGAAACGCTCCGATGAAGAATCCCCCCAAAAGAAGGCGCAGAGAATAGACCAAGCAGCGGAGGAGAAAGAACCAATCCTTTAT
>JAITHW010000206.1 GCA_031279815.1 Treponema sp.
ATACGATAAAGACCCAGGTTATTATTGAGCGGAAAACCCGGAACATAATAGCTGTCCGGGAAGCAAAGGGCGGCACCCATGATTTCAAGATATATAAAGATACGATAGGAAAGTCAGTAGACCAGTCTATTCATATAGACGCCGGTCTTGGGTATCAGGGGATAGAAAAATTACATCCTAACAGCCGGACACCTTCAGGCGGAACTTCGCCGTCTCCGATAATGCTTTCCTCTCCCTTTTGCCAGTTCCCTCATATTGGGTACCGGTGTTACAATCTTCGCGGGACACCCGATCGAGCCTCTCATGGCTTACCTCCACGGTAAAACCGTCTTCCTTTTTCCATTCTACCATGAGGCGGGTGTCCTATTTCTTTCTGAGTTTAGACAGAATGGCAATAACCGAATTTATCGAAACCGCCGTAAAACCTTATAGAAAAAACCTTTAGGGCTGGGGATATAAGGCGGCACAGCGGCAAAAGACAGGTTGGAAATAATTTGATATTTATGAAAAGATAGGTTAGAATAAAATCGTGAAGATACAGAGGGCTTTCAAGGTAAGACTCTATCCCACCTCTGAACAGCGGGTATGCTTGAATAAAACCTTCGGCTTCTACCGCTTCCTGTATAATCGTATGTTAGCGGAATGGATTGCAATATACCAAACTTTGAAAGACAATAGAGAAGCCCTCTATGCCCATAAGTACAAAACCGAAAAAGACTACAAACAAGAACATGGGTTTTCTTAAAGAAGTAGACGCCTTCGCGTTACAGCAGTCCCGGGGTAATGAAAAGAGGCTTGGGAAGTATCAAAGGAGGCTATCCCGAAAACCAAAGGACAGCTACCGTGAGAAAGCAAGGCTCAAAATAGCCTGTATACATGAACGGACAGCGAATTTCAGGCGGAACTTTCTTGATACCCTGTCGTATCGTCTGGTGTAGGGAACAATCTACCCACGCGGCGTGGGGAAGTAACGTCTGCGGACATGGGGCTCTGGCTCTTGGCAACAAGGGTGAAACCGCCGTGGAAACCCCAGCAATGGGAAAAAGCAGAAATCTTGAGGAGCAAGCCGGGCAGCCGGACCAAGCCCCAAGCCCTGGAAAAAACCTTTAGGCAGGGGGATCTGACATACTAGATACTAGGAAGAAAGGAGAAAAGAAACATTATGCCCGGAAATAATTTTGGCGTTCTTTTTGTTGTTACCGCGTTTGGAGAATCTCACGGTCCAGCCTTGGGGTGTATTATAGACGGCTGTCCCTCAGGGATACCGTTGAGTATAGAAGATATCCGTAGGGAATTACAGCGCCGGCGTCCCGGAGGGGGCGGCGCGGCTACATCAAGAGCTGAAGCGGACGAACCGGAGCTGCTTTCCGGCGTGTTTGAAGGACGGACATTAGGAACGCCTATTGCTATCATAGTCCGTAATACCAATCAGCGTTCTGCTGATTATGACGGGCTCAAGGATATATATCGTCCGGGTCATGCGGACTGGACCTGGGAAGCAAAGTACGGTATTCGGGATCACCGAGGAGGCGGAAGGAGTTCGGGAAGGGAAACTGTAAGCCGAGTCGCCGCAGGAGCGGTGGCTAAACAGTTCCTTGCAGGATATGGCGTTACTATTCGGGCATGGACTTCCGCTATTGGGGGGGTTCAGGTAATTGGTTCAGAAGATCCGGCTTTTAGTTTAGACGAAGCTGAGTCAAATCCTTTACGGGTTCCCCACCAGGAAAGCGCGGAAAAAATCATGTCCTTTATTGACAAGCTCCGTTCTCAAGGAGACAGCGTCGGCGGCGTTGTTTCCTGTTCGGTTATTGGACTGCCTGCTGGACTGGGAGAACCGGTATTTGGAAAATTGGACGCTCAGATAGCTTCCGCAATGCTCTCATTAGGAGCCGCTAAGGGCGTTGAATTCGGCGCGGGCTTTGAAGCCGCTAGGGGTACAGGCTCAAACCAGAACGATTGTCCAGTACCGACGGATAAGCCCCGGCTTTCATCAACAGTACCGTCTTTACGGTATCAAACCAACAACGCCGGAGGCATGTTAGGAGGCATATCTACTGGTATGCCTTTGGAATTCAAAGTGGCTTTTAAGCCGGTTCCGTCGATTTCAAAACCCCAGCAAACAACCGATAGATACGGCGCTTTTCGGGAAGTCCGTATTCAAGGGCGTCATGACGTGTGCATTGTTCCCCGAGCCGTACCGGTGGTAGAAGCTATGACTGCACTGGTTCTGGCGGATCTTCTGCTGCTGCGGCGCTGCGACAGTATGTAGCATTAATTTACACCTTTGATAGTTCGTCTATGCCATAAGCGTATTGAAAAAAGAAAAGAACCGCAGTAATCTACGGTTCTTTTTGAAACAAGTCTTGCTATTTTGACAAGAGCCGGTGGAGTTTTTCGCCCAAGGCGGCCGCCTCTTCCGGGGTGGGCGTCGAAGTCTGAATAAATACCCCTTTGCGTCCGAAGAAATCTATGAGCTTCTTGGAGTATTCCGCCAGATCCGCTCCGGGGTCATCAATATGATCCCAATAGAAATGGCGCAGACAAAGCGCGGTCTTACCGGCAACCGCGTCTCTGACAATGTTCCAGTCCGGCACTTGGGGGATAGTGAAGTCCAAGCCCCGGAGACCGGGAATTTCCATCATAGCCCCTACCACATTGCAGACATTCCCGCAGGAATGTACCACAACCCCTCCGAAAGCCTCGGAAATCATGGCGTTATACTTTACGCCGAATTCCCGGTACAGATTAGGAGACAGCAGCGCGGCGGTATCGTCGCTGATGCGGATACCTGCTTCCGGCGGAACATACCAAAATTCATGACTGACGCCGTAGAGGTTTTTAATCCGCTTGAGCAT
>JAITHW010000069.1 GCA_031279815.1 Treponema sp.
ATCCGGCAGTTAGCGTATAAATGCGAATGGCAGCATAAAGCTTTTGTTAAGGTGGATACGTTTTTCCCATCCAGTCAAACGTGCGGCGGCTGCGGTTCAAAAAACAGCGGAGTAAAAGATTTGTCTGTACGGAACTGGGTTTGCCCGGTTTGCGGAACCGGGCACGGCCGGGACGAAAACGCGGCGCTGAATATCCTTGCCGAAGGGAAACGCATATTAAACGCAAGCAAAGTTTGCGGGCTATCGTGTGAAGAAAAAATACCCTGGGACACAGGGAAATCTACGCTTGGGGAGTTTGCGGAAGACCGTCGCAAGACGGCAACGGACGTAGAACCAAGAATCCCCCGCCTTTAGGCGTGGGGAGTTGTCAACCTGTAATCCGGCGGTGCCGGAGTGTATACAAACCCAGGTCCAGGGGGTATAATCGGGAATATCATGGGTACTTCCAAGATTGAATCCAGCCCCGGGGCAAAAAGCGCTTCACCGGTATTGCTTTGGTGGAAAGATATATACCGCCCGGATGCCAAGCCCGGAAGGTTTTTAAGCGTCTTAGCCCTTTCGGGCATAAGCTACGGGTTATACCGGGGGATCCAGGATAATTACCTCGCGGAGATTGTCCGTATCACCGCGTTTGAGCGCGGCATCGTAGAGTTTTTCCGGGAGATTCCAGGGCTTTTGGTGGCGGCGGTGCTGGCCGTCATGTACCGGTTTACCGAAAGCCGGATATTCAAGATCGGCGTGGCAGTCATGGCCGCGGGGCTTACCGGACTTCTGGCGGGGAACCCGGGAAAAATAACCGCGGTGGTTTTCATGGTGGTCTTCAGCCTGGGGGAACATATTATCATGCCTGTAAAAACCGCCATATCTTTGGATCTGGCTAAACAAGACCGGTCCGGCGCGTCTTTGGGCGTTACCGGCGCCATAAGCAATCTGGGGAATATTACCGGTTTTGCGGGAGTTGCCGCGCTGTTCTTCCTTTTTTCCCGGCTTGGGTTTGAGCGGGGGGATATACTTCCCTTCAAAACCCTGTTTGGGGTATCCGCCGCGCTTATGATCGCCGCGGCTTTGGCTGTCCTGGCCTTGAAAGAAACCTCCCCCAAAGGCATCCGCCCGCGCTTCTATTTCGCAAAAAAATTCCGGAAATACTATATGCTGGAAGTCTTCTACGGCGCCAGGAAACAGATCTTCCTCACCTTCGCCCCCTATGTGCTTATCCTCCAATACGGCGCGGATACATCGGTCATATCCCTGCTCTTGGCAATCTGCGCGGGATCCGGCCTCGTGTTCAGCCCTCTCATGGGACGGCTCATTGACAAGCTGGGCTGCAAATGCATTATGGTGGCGGATACCCTGATTTTAATCATAGTCTGCCTTCTCTATGGATTCGCGCACCGGCTCTTTCCCTTTCATATCGCCTTCATCGCGGTCTGCATCAACTACGTGCTGGACTCCGTCATCTCCCTGGGCAGCATGGCCGGGAATGTATATGTCCAAGCCATAGCTTCCGGCCAGGAAGAGATCACCGCCACCCTGTCCGCCGGGGTTTCGGTGAATCATGTGATCAGCATCCTTATCGCGCTTATGGGAGGCTGGATTTGGAACGCCGCCGGCATCGAGATTCTCTTCTCCCTGTCCGCTTTTCTGGGCCTCCTGAACAGCATCTATGCGGCAACTATTAAAACGGCGTAGGCCGCGGGCGCAGCCCTGCTGCCGCTTCCGTCAACTGTTACATTAAAGGAGCGAGGTATGTTGGGGCCTCTGGTAAATGCTTTGGTAATCGCGGCTTGCGGCTTAACAGGCTGTTTTGTTGTCCGGGGGATCCCCGGGCGGTTTGAAGAGATTATCAAAAAGGCTATCGGTCTTTCAATCGTATATGTGGGAGTCAAGGGCGCTTTAGATAACGACCGGATGCTTCTGCTGATTATGAGTATGGTCGGCGGCGCGATAATCGGCGAGCTTATCAATATCGATAAGCTGATGAACCGCTTCGGCGGCTGGGCCGAGGCCGGACTCGGTATGAGAGGCGGGACCTTTTCCAAGGGCTTTGTGTCCGCAAGCATCCTCTTCTGTACCGGCTCTATGGCGATTGTCGGTTCCATGCAGAGCGGGCTTCAGGATAACCATGAAATCCTCTTTGCCAAATCTATCCTGGACGGTTCCATTTCAGTAGTTTTCGCCGCTTCTATGGGCATAGGGGTCGTTTGTTCCGCGCTGCCGGTACTCATCTACCAGGGGGGCATTGTCATCGCTTCCAGGGCTGTAAAAGACCTGCTTACCCCGGAGATCATCCGGGAAATGTCCGCGGCCGGAAGCCTCCTGGTGGCGGCCATAGGCTTTAATTTTTTGGGCGTAAAAGAAATCCGCGTGGGGAACCTCATTCCCGCGGTCTTCATTCCCTGGGTATATATGGGGATTGAAACTTTGCTTATTCAATTACTTTAAGGCTGGAGGTGATAAGGCCATGCGGAATTTTACCTTTGAAATGATCGTTCCTCTCATTCCTATCGCGCTTTTTATTGCCCTTCGTATCCTTGAGGCGAGAAGGAAGCGGATCGCCCAACAGGGAAACCGGGAATTGGCCGCGCTCGTGGCCTCAAAACTGAAGGGGCCGGAGCCGCTTGTTACCCTCATTGAAATGGACAGGGAGGACGCGCCTCAGAAAAGGCCGCCGGTTTTAGAAATCAAAGCCCGCAAACAGGAACCCGCTTCAACCGCGGATACAATAACGGGTAAAGGGGGGGGAAACTTGTCCGATAACCTTGCACGCTTATCTCCTCTCAAACAAGCGGTAATCTGGGCGGAAATACTAGGGCCGCCCCGGGGCTTCCGGGATTCCTCCGGCGCGCACCTAGAGGATGCGGCTTCCGGCATTAATGACACGAATCAACCTTCATAAGTGATCTGCTCTTGTTTATGATTCGGGTTAATCCGCGTCGTGCGCGGACCCTAAAAGACGCCGCAGAACCGGCGTCTTTCCTCCTTAATTACACAAGACCTGTATATGAAAGGACGAGCAGATGAAACTACCAGCTATTGCCGCCAAAACCACCTGCCCCACGATCTCGACGGGGCTTGTCCATGGCTTCATTCACCCGGAGTTGGCGGCCTTCAAATTCGCGGCCGTTGGTACCCGCGATGGCGGCGCTTGCTTCTTCATCGCTGCCCATTTCGATAAAGCCGAACCCTTTAGAATTGCCGGTCTCGCGATCAAAGATGATCTTTGCGGAGGCAACACTTCCGAAGCCGGAAAAGAGAGAACGAAGACCATCTTCGGTGGTGTTGTAAGAGAGATTACCGACATACAATTTCTTGGCCATTGAGAAAATTCCTTCACCCGGATAAACCGAAAGCCTATTGATCTTTTGGTTTGTTGCGCCCGGGCACGCTTGTTATTCACGCCCATGTAACTATGGACGACTCCAATCTTCTCTGGAGGGAACGGTCCCTCTGAAGAATACGGGATGCGAAACCAGTAACCGAGGATTGAGGGGAACATTCGAAAAGAAAAGCAGAACCCTTAAATTTTTGAAAACCGGCGGTTCCCTAAAGAAAACGCCATACCATAAAATACTCAAAAAATTTATCCTAGTCATTAAAACAGTATCCTAGTTTTTCTATAGCGTCAAGTATTTTTTATTTTTTTCTCCATACAATTATTGAGAATGTATGCCCGGTAAAATTTCCCGCTCCGCTGAAAAAAGGGCTTTGACAGCGGATCGTATATCCCTTACCCCTATAGTCTCCCCGGCATGTTCGATCTTCGCGCCGGTTCGGGCCGCGGCCTGGGGATCAGGCGGCTCCGCTAAAGGGCCAAGGAACCGCTCAAACCCAAGGCTTCGGCCTGTTTTAATCCGCGCGGGCAGCCGCTTCAGGGGCCTCACCTCCCCGGCCAAGGATAATTCCCCGGCTATGGCGGTCCGGGCCGGCAGGGGAAGTCCGGTCCGGGCCGAATAGAGGGCGGCCGCCAGGGCAAGTTCCGCCCCCACCTCGGTGATCCGGATCCCCCCTGCTACATTGACGTATATATCCTGATCCGACAGCCGTAAGCCCAGGTGCTTTTCCAAAATCGCCGCGGCCCGGGACACCCTGGCCGAATCAATCCGATCCGAAAAGACCCGGGTCATAGCGCCTTTGGCAGGGACGCTCAGGGCTTGAATTTCCACCAGAAGGGTTCTCGTACCCTCAAGAACCGCGGCGGTGGCAACCCCCGGAGGCAGTTCTCCCTCCCTGGTTACGAGAAACAGCAGGGAAGGGTCTTCCACCATGGCAAGCCCCTGTTCACCCATAGTGAAAATCCCGATCTCATCCACCGAGCCGAAGCGGTTTTTCGAGGAACGCAGGAACCGGCTATCCCCGTCGTTCTGTTC
>JAITHW010000072.1 GCA_031279815.1 Treponema sp.
GGTACGCCGGCATTATACACTACGGCTAATATCCTTCCCGTGCGGTTCCGGTGAAATAGCTGTTCATGCCTATTTTCCGCAGGAGAGCCTCATAACACGCCGCATAGTCCCGTGAAACCGCGCCGGCACCGTGCCGTCGAGGGCTTCCGGTTTAGGGATTGCGCGGCGTCCCTCCTCTGCATACAACCGCTTAATTGTATCACGCCGCTACGGGTTTTCAGCGGTTTCTCATGTTTGTTCCGGCTGTATTCCCAGCTTTTCCTCAAACCGTTCCAATTCTTTCCCGGTAAGGCCGCTTTCGCCGCCGAATCCCAGCCGCCGCCGCAATTCGGCGGCCTCGTCTTTCGAGAGCCTAAGCCCTCCAAGGATATGCCGTTCAAAGGATTCAACGCATCCCGGGGCTACCTGCCTGGTAATGGAAAGAAGCGCCTCCCCATAGCAGCGGATCTCCTTTTGGGCATGGGGATGCAGCCGCAGTTCCAAAAAGTGAAACAGATTATGCAGGTCGATCTGCCAGTACATCTCCGTATAGAGCGACAAGGGCAGATTTATCCGCGCCAATTCCCGCGCAATCCCCTGCCCGATAAGTCCGGTATACTCCGTATATGCCTGTTTCTGGCCTTCGGCCAAGCAGGAGCGAACCTCTTCCGCCATATCCGGCGCAAGGCTTTCTGGGGAACGGCCCTGCTTATTGCCGGTACTCTGAAGGGCTACGTCGTCCTGATGAGGCACATAAAAATCATCCTTCATCACCGAGTACCTGCCCGAAATTTCATTAAGCCGGGCGGTCCTGTGCCGGACCCACTGGCGCGCCACGAAGATGGGGAGCTTCACATGAAAGGTCAGCACCACCTGTTCAAACGGCGAGGTATGACGGTTTCTGAGCAAATAATCAATGAGTCCCGCGTCTTCCCGGTAATTCTTGGTTCCCAAACTATAAGATACCCGCGCGGCCTGCACCACCCGGTCGTCTCCCCCTAAATAATCCACCAGCCGGATAAAACCCTTATCCAACACAGGAAATTCCTTGTCTAAGACGGCCTCCGCCGCCGGTACAACACAATGAGCCATGAAATAACTTATACCATGAAACAGGGGAACAGAAAAGAGCGGAAGAAGCAGGGAAAAAGCATTTAAACATGGGTCCGCGGATTACACGGGTTAATAAAGAAGATAGGCAATCGAATTATGCAGATAAGGTAAATGCTTTTGCCCTGCGCTGCTTGTCAGAGCCGCTTCCTTCGTGTATAGTCCTAATTATATATGCCGGATACTTCCTATACTCGCAATTTTTGTATTATCGCCCCTATTGATCATGGAAAACCGGCCTTTGCGGGTCGGCTTATTAAGAACCGGGGATAAGGAGAGCGTATGATTATCCTCAAGGGAATAGCAAAACAGTACGCCGGAATAGCCGCGGTACAGGATGTGAACCTCACGGTTTCTGAGGGGAGCATATTCGGAATTATCGGGAAAAGCGGCGCGGGAAAATCCACGCTGCTCCGGATCATAAGCCTTCTTGAGCGGCCCGATGCCGGCGAAGTGTACTACGGTACCGAACGGGCGGATACCCTCCGGGGAAAGGCTCTGCTTATGAGAAGGCGGAAAATGGGTATGATTTTTCAGAATTTCAACCTCCTGGGGTCCCGGAATGTGACAGGCAATATCGCCTACCCTCTGGAAATAGCGGGGCTGCCGAAAAAACAGATTGAGCGGCGGGTTAATGAGCTTTTAGATATGGTGAGTATAGGGGATAAACGGAAGGCCCGGCTGCGGGAGCTTTCGGGAGGGCAGAAACAGCGGGTCGCGATTGCCCGCGCTTTGGCCGCGAACCCGGAGGTTCTGTTCTGCGACGAGGCCACGAGCGCTTTGGACCCCCAAACGACCCGCTCGATCCTCGCGCTTATCAAAGAACTCCATGAGCGGCTCAACATCACGGTGGTGCTCATCACCCATCAAATGGCGGTTATCCGGGCGGTTTGTGATGAGGTGGCGGTCTTAGATGGGGGCCGTATTGTAGAGGGAGGAGCCGTACAGACGGTCTTTGATTCCCCCAAGACCAAAGCGGCCAAGGAGCTGGTCTATGCGTAGCGATGATTTCATAACCCTCCTCAAGATGCTGCCCCAAGCAACCGGCCAGACCCTTTATATGACCCTCGCATCCACGCTGTTTGCCTGCATCCTTGGGTTTCCCCTGGGGGCTTTTCTCTTCAGCGCTTCCCCGGCAGGCTTATGCCCCAGGGGTATCCTCTACAATGTGATGTCCCGGATCGTTAATCTTTTTCGGTCTGTCCCCTTCATTATACTGATGATCCTGCTGATCCCCCTGTCCAGGCTCATCATCAAGACCAGCATCGGATCAACCGCGGTGATCATTCCCCTTTCCATCGGGGCCGCGCCCTTTGCGGCGCGGATTGTGGAGTCGGCCCTTTCGGAAGTAGATCCCGGGGTTGTGACCGCGGCCCGGGCCATGGGTTCCACCGATTTTCAGATTATCCGGAAAGTGCTCATTCCCGAAGCCCTGCCCGCGCTTGTCTCCGGTTTAGCCCTGACCATCATCAACCTCATCGGGTATTCCGCCATGGCCGGGGCTATTGGGGGCGGAGGCTTAGGGGATCTGGCCATACGCTACGGGCATTACCGTTTCAGGATGGATGTAACCATCGCGGCGGTGATTGTTATTCTTATTCTGGTGGAGATTGTGCAGGCAGCGGGAACTGCGGTGAGCCGCGGTTTATTGGCGAAACGGTGAAAACCATCTAGCGCATAGATCCTATTTAATGATATAATAACACTCAGATTTTTCTAAGGACCTATGTTTTTCAAAGTCCTATAAATTTTGGAGGAATATTATGAAAAGAACAGTTGTGAGCCTGCTTACGGCTGCCGCCTTGGCAGCGGCCTTTAATCAGACGGTGAATGCGTCTCCGCGGCGGGAGCCGGCCAAACCCGCTTCTTCTTCGGTGTTGACCGTGGGAGCAACCGCGGTTCCCCATGCGGAATTGCTCAATCTGGTGAAACCCGATTTGGCCGCCCAGGGCATCGACTTAAAGGTCGTGGAATTCACCGATTACGTGGCCCCGAATTCGGCCCTCATCGCAGGAGACCTGGACGCAAACTATTTCCAGCACCTTCCCTATCTTGAGTCAAACCCCGAATGGAAGGCCGCGCTCCTTCCCGCGTTCGGGGTCCATGTGGAACCCCTGGGTCTCTATTCAAAGTCCGCCGCCAATGCCGCGGACCTCACAGACGGAGCGGGCATTGCCATTCCTAATGATCCCAGCAATGGGGGCCGCGCCTTATTGCTCCTTCAGTCTAAGGGATTTATCGCTTTGAATCCGGACGCGGGTTTGAGGGCAACTCCCCTGGATATTACCGATAACCCCAAAAACTTCAGGTTTTACGAGCTGGAAGCCGCCCAGCTTCCCCGGTCTTTAGGCGACGTAGACGCCGCAGTCATCAACGGCAACTATGCCCTGGAAGCGGGTTATAACCCGGCCAAGGATGCGCTCTTAATTGAAGGCGCGGACTCGCCGTATGTTAATTACGTGGTGGTCAAGAGGGGCAATGAAAACGATCCCCGGATCAAGGCCCTGGAAGCCGCGCTTTGTTCCCAAAAAGTAAAAGACTATATCGATAAAACCTGGAACGGCAGTGTGCTGGCGGTTTTTTAAATTGATACCCGCATAGAAGCAGCGGCGCCGGGGGCCGCGGTTAAAGGGTTTTACCCGGGGCTTTAGCGCCGCGCTACTTGTCAGAGCCGCTTCCTTCGTATATAGTCCTAACTATATATGGCAGAAACCTCCTATATTCGCAATTTTTGTATTATCGCCCATATTGATCATGGGAAATCGACCCTTGCAGACCGGCTTATTCAGAAGGGACGCCTGGTGGAAGACAGGAATTTTCAGGATCAGATTTTGGATACCATGGACATTGAACGGGAGCGGGGAATTACCATCAAGAGCCAGGCCGTAACGATTCCTTATACCGCTCAAGACGGCAATGAATATGAGCTTAACCTGGTGGATACCCCCGGGCATGTGGACTTTACCTACGAGGTTTCCCGGGCCATCAATTCCTGCGAAGGCGCTTTGCTTCTGGTGGACGCAACCCAGGGGGTGCAGGCTCAAACCTTGTCCAATATGTACCTTGCCCTGGAGCATAATCTGGAAATCCTTCCGGTAATCAATAAGATCGATATGCCCGCTGCGGATATTTCCGGGACAAAACAGCAGATTGAACGCGATCTGGGGTTGATCCCGGAAGATGCCCTATTGGTTTCCGCCAGGCAGGGAACCGGGGTGGACGAGCTGTTTGAGGCTATTGTCAAGCGGATCCCCTCTCCTTCCGGGAAAGCCGGGGATCCCCTGCGGGCGCTCATCTTCGACTGCCACTACGATCCCTACCGGGGGGTAGTGGTACATATCCGGGTTTTTGACGGATGCATCAAGCGGGGCATGAAAATCCGGTTCATGTTCAATGCTTCGGAATATGAAGTGGAAACCCTGGGGGTTTTTAAGCTGGCCCTCACCGAAGGGGAGAAGCTTTCCCCTGGGAGCGTGGGCTATATCATCGCGGGGATAAAGACCGTAAGCGATGTGCGGGTGGGCGATACGGTAACGGGAGCGGAAAATCCCTGTGAAGCGCCTCTGCCGGGATTCCGCGAAGTGAAGCCTGTGGTGTTTTCCTCGATATATCCGGTGGATTCCAATGATTATGAAGAATTGAAAACGAGCCTTGAAAAACTCAAGTTAAACGACGCCTCGTTGATTTATGAAAAAGATTCCTCCGCGGCATTGGGCTTTGGTTTCCGTTGCGGTTTTTTGGGGCTGTTGCACCTGGAAGTGATTCAGGAACGGCTGGAACGGGAATTCGATCAGGCGGTGATCTTTACGGCTCCTTCTGTGAAGTACCGGGTACGCCTTTGCAGCGGGGAGGAGCTTTTGGTGGATAACCCTATAGAGTATCCTGAGGAGGGGAACGTTGAAGGCGCGGAAGAACCGTATATTCGCGCGGCTATTATCACGCCCGCCGCGTTTTTAGGAAACATTATGACCCTGTGTATGGAAAAACGGGGGGTTCAGACCAATATGACCTATTTAGATGAAAAGCGCGTGGAACTGATCTATGATATGCCTCTTGCGGAAGTGCTCTTTGACTTTTACGATCGCCTGAAAAGCATCAGCCGGGGGTACGCCTCTTTCGACTACGACATTACCGGTTATAAGGCCACGGAACTGGTCAAACTGGATATCCTCTTGAATGGGAAAGCGGTGGACGCGCTTTCCCAGCTTGTGTTCCGGGGTAACGCATACAACCGGGCGCGGGTTGTGTGCGAACGGCTTCGGGACGAAATACCCCGGCAGCAGTTCAAGATTCCTATCCAAGGGGCTGTCGGAAGCCAGATCATTGCCAGAGAAACTATCAATGCCTTGCGTAAAGATGTACTGGCTAAATGTTACGGCGGGGATATTACCCGAAAGCGCAAACTTCTTGAAAAACAGAAAGAGGGGAAGAAGCGCATGAAGATGGTAGGAGATGTGGAATTACCCCAAAGGGCGTTCTTGGCGGTCCTGAAAACGAAAGATGATTGACAAACCCTCACGCCTAAAGGCAGGGGCTTTACGGCGGTTTTGGTAAAATCTAATTTAGAAAAACCTGAATTGGCACGGTATTTGCTTTCTCTCATAAAACTCACCGGAACTTATTTTTATGGGATAACTCTGTCCAGACCTCAAGTCCGCCGGCTCAGGAAGCGGCTATGGATGATTCATCTATACCTGTAGACGCCGCGTCTATACTCGCTGATCCGGGGCTGTAGATAACCGGCGCGGAGGGCGTTGCCCTGGCGGACGGCAGCGCCCTGGAATACCCTGTTACTGAGCCGTTGGAGTTCCGCTGGAAGGATCGCAAGAAAAGCATGAACGCCCTGGTCATCCCAGACGCGGACGAAGTACTGTTTGGGGGCCCTGTGCATGGAAGCCCTAGACCTCATGGCTGACCCGGTAGACGAATGACTAAAAGGCTGCCACGGCGGCAAGGCTTCTATAAAGTGAAGTAGTCGAGTGGTAGGCGGTAAATGGTAAATGGTAAATGGAAGGCGGGGAGATACGCAAGCCCTCAACTGCCCCTTGCTACTTACCACCTCTCATTTACCTGAAGAAAGACGGAAACTGATGCGCCAGGGGCAAGTGCAGCCCTAAAGCGCGGGGTTTTACAGCGGTTTTGATAAATTTACTTATTATGGTGATTGCTTCAATAGGCTTGTATGTATACACTAAAAATATGACCAGGGGTATTTTACTTGTGGGAAATGAATCCTCCTTGTCCGTTGCTATGGCCACGGAAGCGGCAAAGAAGGTTGAACAGTTTGCCGCCGCGTTTATTCCTAATCGTCTCGCGGATCCTACAGGGGAGAAGTTTCTTCCTACCACGGAATCCTTGATTCCGCTCTCCTGGAATCCGGGAAGCCCTGTTTCCGCACGTACGCTGCTCCTTGCCGCCGAGAACCGGCTTGAACATATTCATGAGGCTATTCTGATATGCGCGCCGCCTTCAATACACAAACCTCCTGGGGAACTCACTTCGTCCGAAATTGAAATCATGGTAAACGATCATATAAAAGGCTGGTTTTTTTTGGTAAAAGAATTAGCCGCCATATTTAGGCTTAGACAAACAGGAACCCTGGCATTAGTGCTTTCCGAACTTGACGCGGGAGGGGGAAAAGACGAAACCTTAGACATCCTGAGATCACCCGCCTCTGCCGCGTTCCGCGCTTTTGCCCAGAGTATTCTGACCGTTTCCCAAGATGAACCATTTCAGGCTATGGGATTCTCCGCAGCCGCAGCCGCGGATGCCGGAGCTTTTGCGGCGTTTGTGTTTAAACTGCTTGAGGAAGGAGGCAGACGGAATAACGGCAAATGGCATAAATTCGGCAAATTGGGCTTCTTCGGCAGATAGCGTATCATATAGCCGGAGGGCTTTTTTATAGAAAACGCGCTTCTTTTATACCATAATACATATTCATCCGCATATATGTTCCGGTCTTTTCCTCTTCTATTCGTTGCCGGCATGAGTTTACCCCGTCCCAAGAGACCATTGTCTTTTTGTTTATTTTCTGTATATTTACATTAAAGATCCATATAATTAGGAGAGGTTATTATGAAAAAAAGGATATTAGCCGTATGTTTGTCGGTGTGTACAGTATCGATTCTCTTTGGAGGTGCAAAACAGCAGGGCGCGCCTGCGGGAACTAAAGCCTCCACGGAGTTTATCATCGGGAATGGAACGGAAATTCAGTCCGTTGACCCGACTCAGATCGAGAGCATCCCGGAACACCGGGTCAATATGGCCCTTTTTGAAGGGCTTGTCACTCCTGATCCCAGAACAAACAAATCCGTGCCGGGAATGGCCGAAAGCTGGAGTATCGGCGCCGGCGGTACGGTGATTACCTTCAAGCTCCGGCAGGGTCTCACCTGGAGCGACGGCACGCCGATTACCGCTCAGACCATGGTGGATTCATGGCTTTACCAACTGAACCCAAGTACCAGTTCTAAATACGCTTATATGCCCGGTATGGTGATAAAAGGCGCGGATGATTACAATACCAAAGGCGGCAAGCCTTCGGATGTAGGGATTCGCGCGGTAGATACCCTCACATTTGAAGTAACTTTAGCCGGAAACGTTCCTTACGCGCTGGATATGATGTCCCACTACTCCTTTTCACCAATTCCTATGCATATAGTCCGGAAATACGGTTCCGACTGGATTAAACCCGCAAACTTCGTCTGCAATGGCCCTTTTATGCTGCAAGAGTGGACCCCCAATAACCGGCTCGTGGTGGTTCCCAATCCCCGGTACTGGAATAAGGCCAATGTATTCCTTACAAAGATCACCTTTCTTCCCGTTGAAGATACCAACGCCGCGTATCAAGCCTTCAAAAGCGGGGAGATCGACTGGAGCGCATATATACCCATAGCCCTTATCGATCAGCTCAAGCTCGACAATGCCTATCAGCGGGCAACCCAGTTAGGCTCTTATTTTTACTATGTGAATACCCGGCATCCCATTCTCAAAGACATCAGGATTCGCAAAGCTCTCTCCATGTCTTTTGACCGTCAGGAACTGCTTGACAAGGTGGTCAAAGGGGGGCAGGTTCCCGCGTTTGCCCTGGCTCCGCCCATCGGCAATTACAAACCCGCCGCCGGAACCGGGTATAATGTAGCCGAGGCGAAACGGCTTTTGGCCGAAGCCGGGTATCCCAACGGAGCGGGGCTGCCGGGCTTTACCATTATTTACAACACCTTTGACGCCCATAAGGTTATTGCAGAGTACCTCCAGCAGGTCTGGAAGAACAACCTCGGCATCAACATAACCTTGCAGAATATGGAATGGGCGGCTTTCTTGGAAGAACTGAAAACAAGCCGTATGGAACTTGCCAGAGCG
>JAITHW010000109.1 GCA_031279815.1 Treponema sp.
TCATTCTGATCGTTAAGCATCAATACCCCCGTAAACTATGATAAAAGAAATGCAAGCGCCTTTTTCAGCACTTTTTTCTTCCCTACACAGCAAAATCACGGTATCTTTTTCAGAAAAGATACAGGCAACCGGACCTTTTGAGTCCTCTGCCGTAATACTATCGGTATACCCCGAATATCTCATCCTATCAAGTCCTTTACCGGGGTACAGGGCTTGATACGAATGCCTAAACGCCAGAGGGAGATGTGCAAAAAAGCCCAATCCCTTTGATCTTTGTTCCCCTAATTTCACCGGTACGCCGAACGGCAAAACTTCCGGTTTTTTCTCCGGCGGGGGGAATTGACAGACAATCTTCAGTCCCTTTAAAGTATACATTCCCGGCTCTTTTATCAACAGTACAAATCCTTCATCATAGGGATCCCGCGTCTCAATACTGGAAGACACAAAGACATTCCCTCCCCGCTTTTCAATCCGTATAGGACCCGCATCAATACGGCCGGCGGCTGCCGATCCCTCAGCAAAAAGCCTGATAGTCTCCCGCCGCGGTACCGGAGGAACGGTTTTCTTCCGGTCGGGCATGATGGAATCCGGATCGAACCGTGCGGTTCTCTTGGCGTTTCCGCTTACCGCCACCCTATCCGCCGCCTGAAAGATAGCTTCTTCCCGGATTAGCTGAGGCTGCGAAAAAAACAGCGCCTCCGAAGTACAAAGCGATGCCCCCCCCCGTCGGTTCTCTTCCCATAAAATCCGTTGTCGAACCTCAGCGGTAAGAAATTCCGCAGTCAATCTTTGCGTTTCCGCCAGAGCAAGAACCGTCTTTTTCCAATAGGGGAATAACGTATCTAAACAAGGAACAAGTTTATGCCGAATACGGTTACGCAAATAACGAATATCCTCATTGGTAGAATCGGTTCTAAAAGAGACGCCTTTAATTTTCAGATACTCAAGCACATCGGAGCGGTTAAGCGCCAAGAGAGGGCGTAAAATCTGTCCTCGCTCTTTTGGCAGCGCCGCAAGCCCTACAGAACCTGATCCCCGAAGAAACCGCATCAGTACGGTTTCCAGCAGATCATCCTTGGTATGGGCTACCAGAATACGGGCGGCACTGATACGCCGGGACTCCCGATTCCATGCCTGATGACGAAACACCCGAGCCGCCCCCTCTATGCCAAGGTTTCCGGCCTTAGCGGTCTCCGCAATCTTACCGGGAGGTATGGAAATGATACGGCAGGGGACACGCAGGGATGCGCAGAGGTTTTTAACCGCCAGCGCATCCCCACGGCTCTCTTCTGCGGATCGTATACCATGATCCACATGAAGACAATGCACCCTGTAACCCCGCTCCGCTCTTATGGCGGCCAGCGCCGTCAGCAGAGCGGTAGAATCCGCGCCTCCGGAGACCGCCGCAAGAAATACCGTTCCTTCGGCCCATATACCTAAACTTGAAGCCACCGTTGCTTCAAACGAAAACCGGGAAGAGGGATGCGGTACGGTTTCATCTACAGGCAGTTTCATATTGCAGAAAATTCAGAGGCTCTTCCTGCAATCCGAAACCGTCATACCCTTAACCTTTGGTTTCGGTTTCCCCAGACGCCGCCTCCTCACCGGAGGCCGCTGCGGATCCGGTTTTGGCAAATTTCACCACCGCCACCACCTGATCGCCCCCGGTAATGGTGCGTATTCCTTCACCCAGGGCAAGCTCCCGAACATGAACCGACTGATTCACCTTAAGCCCCGATACATCCACTATAATCCGTTCGGGGAGATCTTTGGGCAGGCACTCTACCTCCACCTCATGAATAGGCACTTCCAGGGTACCCCCGTCTCGGACTCCAACAGGATTTCCCCGCACATGGACCGAAACCTTGGCCCGCAGGACAACCCCGCTTTCCACTTCATAAAAATCAACATGCAGTACCTTTCCGTCTTTGATGGTACGCTGGGTATTCTTTACAAAAGCGTCGTGAGATTCACCATCGATTTCTACTTTGACGATGGTGGTTTCAGAAATATTCTTTATGCTATTCACGAATTCGAGGACATCCAAATCAATCGATCTTGATTGACCGGAACGCCCGTATAGTACCCCCGGTATACGTCCGTTTCGCCGAAGCCGACGGGCTACAGCGGATCCCGTTTCACTTCTATTCCGGGCTTTTAGAACAATTTGACTCACAATTTCTCCTCTATAAAAACAATATGTATTCAAATACGAGAATTACTCTTGGGACGACAGGGTTCGAACCTGTGCATGCCGGAGCCAAAACCCGGTGGCTTACCACTTGCCTACGTCCCAGTATGTACACAACAACACCCTCATTCATCCCGGGTGAAGGATCTCATAGATTGTTAAATATAGCCAATCATAAGTACCAACCAGCGGCATCACACATAGATTGGCCTGTGTCTTTAAAGATACCTATATTTCTACGGAAAGATCATCGGGCCCGCTGCCAAAATCATACTTATCCAGTATGTTCATCTGCAGTTCAGTACGGAAATCCGGATTAATCGGGTGGGCTACATCTTTATACTCCCCCGCCCTCGTCTTCCGGCTCGGCATGGCAATAAATACGCCGTTTTTCCCTTCGATAATCTTGATATTATGCACAACAAAGCAGTCATCAAACGTAACCGTTACATAAGCCTTTAATTTTCCCTCGCCGGCCACTTTACGGACCCTAATGTCGGTTATCTCCATGACGCACCTCCTTTTAATCGGTCCAGAATAACTTAGTTCTATTCTAATACCCTATTAGGGAAATGCGCAAGAGGAATTGTTAATTGCACAAAATTCCTTTGCCGATCCACCGCCTGTACCGCTTTTTCCGCCATTCCTCCATCAACAAATATTCCAAAACAGGCCGAACCCGACCCGGATAAACCCGTAAAATCAGCTCCCGCCGCATCCAATGTTTTTAATATCCTGCGATAGGCCGTAACAGCCTCCTTATCACCTTCGGCCAAAAACACCGGCAAAAAATCATTTTGGTACGTCCACTTTCCCGGATGCTCCGACAAAGTATGTATGAGCGTCTCCGTCCGGCTCTCATCAGAAACATACCCTTGAACGAATCTAGTTTCATCCAACAGCCGGAAAGCCTTCCCGGTATTGCTTGGAAATCCGGGATACGCCAACACCACTGATAAACCTTCCGGCATCCTAATCGGCGTTATCTGTTCTCCACGACCTGATACCCACGCCGCTCCTCCGTAAAGGAAAAAAGGCACGTCGCTCCCCAGGGTTTCAGCCAATTCTTTCAAAACCCGGGGAGCCAGCGCCGTACCTGCCAGTACATTCAGGGCGCTGAGGGTGGAAGCCGCATCGGAAGATCCCCCTCCCAAACCCGCTCCCAAGGGGATCCGCTTTTCCACATACACCTGAATCCCCCGGTTAAACCCGGTCCGATCCCTGAAAAGAGATACCGCTTGATGGATACTATTCTTTTCAGCAGGCAATGGCTCTAATTCTTCCGCACAGATACCGGAATCCTGAAAAAACCGCCAATCCATCTGAATGGCACAGACGCCCTCATCCCCTGTAAGCTGAAACCGAAGCACATCCCCAAAGGCAAGGGCCAAGAAAATGCTCTCTATATTGTGATACCCATCGGAACGCCGGTCTTTTATCCGCAGATGCACATTGATCTTGCAGGGGGCGTGTATTGCCGCATCCTGTTTTAGGTTCACCGTTTTTTCCCGCATTTTCTTAATAAAATATAACAAAAACCTCTCCGTTTTGTAAAGAGGGATAGCGCCGTCAGCTACCCCCCTGCCTAAAGGCAGGGGCTTGAGGCTTGTTCCGGCTGCCCGGCTTGCTCCTCAAGGGTACTGCTACTACCGGTAGTAGCAATACCGGTACTAGTTCATTGAGAAGACTGCCGAAGGGATAGGCGCTTGGTTTCCGCACAATTCCTCCCGAAGAGAAATTGTACGGTTGTCCCGCCTTCTATTCCCCCGGTCTACGTAACTTCCCCACGCCGCACGGGTAGGTATATTCGATTTTTTTACTATACCACCAAGCAGGAGCTTGGTCAAGGATATGGTTACCAAACTTTTTCGTTGCGCCTTATATCCTCATGCCTTTAGTCAGGGGTTTTACGGCGAACCGGATAAACGAATAGAAATTTGTGCCTGCAAATAAACGGCTATACGCCGGTTTATCCTGCAAATAGCCTGGAACCTAGTTGACAAATACCGAATCTCTCCCTTATGTTTCAATAGGAATTAAATAGGAATTAAAACCAAATGGAGAATGCTATGATTCTGTATGAGACTATAAACACCCGGCGGATCCCTTCGCGAATCTCCCAAGAAGAGCTAGGCTCCTCAGACGAGTTATACTCCTCAGAAGCTCTTGCCCTGATGTCTTTGGCTAGTTATTGTCCCTTGGATGAAAGAGATGACCCCTCGGAATGGGGTTTTGACCGCCTTCCCTATCCCTTTTTTGCCTCCGGTGAGGTTGATGATGATAATGAAGAGGGTATCGACGAAGATGATGATTTCGACGATCTGGACGACGACGATGATTTCGACGATGATTTCGACGATGAGGACGAAGACTACGACGATGACGACGGGTACTACGATGACGACGAGTAAAGTACGGCGGTTTCGAAGACTAGGCCCCGGGTTTAACCCCTTGGGGCTGTGTTTAAGGAGACCTTAAGTGCCCTAGCCGCCCTAACCCCTGCCCCTGTGGGGGTGAGGGTTTTAATCTTGGACGGCCGCTACCGGGCTTTCTTGGAAAATAACAGCGGCGGCGTTCCAAAGCCGTTCCAGTTCATAAAAGCTCCGGGTTTTAGGAGTCATCAGGTGAATGACAAGCGGGCCGAGATCAATGATAAGCCATTGGTCCTCGGAAGCGTACCGTCCTCCCTGCGGCCGCGGAGAGACTCGAAGGATATCTATGCCTTTTTCCCTGGAAAATTCTCTGATGTGCCGTTCTAAGCCCTGCAAATGAATGTTGCTGGTTACGGTGGCTATGACAAAAAAGTCGGTCCACCCATTGATATTCCGCAGGTCCATGACCAGTACATCCTTGCCGCGGTAATCCCGGAGCAGCTTACCCAGCTCTATGGCGGTATCATGTACCGAAAGAGTCTGGCCTATAGGTGTATTATCCTTCAACATAACGTCCTTTAAAATCGCTTCCGATGATGAGTATAAAATCCGAACGGTATTCAAAATTCTGCAGGCTCATTTCCATTTCAAAATTTTCAGGGGACTGGGCCTCAAAACGTATATTCGTACACCGTATGATATCTCCAAAGGTTCTGACCATACTTTCATTTCCGGAACGATCGATGATAACGGTGGATTCGTAATCATTGCGATCCGCATTACCGATGGATATGACGTCATATCCAAAACCCCGAATCAGTTCCGCGGTTCTCCCCGCAAGGCCGACGGTTGCCGTCCCATTGAGAACCTCTACGGTAAAGACCCGATCGGTAAAAACGCCTTCCGACTGCCGGGTAAGCCCGCCCAGGGTTTGGCGCACGATTTCCTTGATAAGATTACCGTCATAATAGGGAAACAGCAGCGTCTTGCCTGAAATTTCCCGGATATTTCCTCCTACGGACTGAATATTTACCCGCTCCATATCAATACCTGCATATTCGTCAAAAAGCCTGGTTCTGATACGCTGAGTCATACCGGTTTTAATCAAGCCCTGATAGATAGGAGTGATCAGCCCGTTCTTGAGAACTTCATTCTGCTCTCCCAAGCGTTTAATAAACCCCAGGAAAAACCGTTGCCTGCGGAAGACAACCACCTCATAGTTCTCTTCAGGAAGTTCATAGGTAACATAAGTCTGGGCTTTATCTCCGTCCAAACGGGTTACTCCTGAAGGAAAAATAATGGGCTTTGCTTCGCCGTAGATTTCCACCGGTGAGGGGATGAATATCTCCACTCCTTCGATTAAATCGACTACTTTGCCGAGATTGGAGGCGGCTAAAATAAAGGTAAAACTAATATCGACCCCTAAGAGCCGCTCTATCTCTTCCTCAAAAGTCGTAATTCTTTGAGGATCATAGACCGTATCAATACGGTCAACCCGATTGATCTTCTGTAAGATCAGCCCTACCTCGCCGGGTATATCGAATACCGCGGCCCGTTTAGTAGCCGGATAGTACATGAGTACATAAGTCCCCAAGGGTTTAACATCCCCTTCAAAAACAAAAAGGGTGTTGATAACCCGATCCCCCGTAAGGGCTCCCTCGATGGGGTCCGCACGCAACGCATATACCGTAACGAAAATGCCCGTTCCTAATAACAGCACAATAGCCCCCAGCAAAAACAGGCTGGCGTCAATTTTAGGAACCCTTTTTTTCTTCACCGGCTATCCCTCTTGTGCATCGCCTCAAGCAGACGGAGGGTCCCCTCGGAAATATCCAGTTCTTGAGATTGGAGGTATCCTACGGTTTCATCCAGCACCGCTACAAAAAGCCGGTCCAGATCCGCTGTCATACCGAGTTCCCTAAGAGCCGGGTCCACATCAACCCGGGAGATTTCAATCTTATCCGCAATATACACGATCTTTGCCAAAGCCCCCATAGTTATGCCCCCGGTAGTATGAAGCCGTACCGCCTCAAGAATATCATCGTTGGTCATACCAAACCGTTCCTGAAGCATCACCGCCGCGGCCCTGGCATGAAGCAGGGAAGGCTTTTTCCGTTCCAGTTTGGAAATCTCTTCCCCGTCCTTTTTTGCCAAGGCTATGATTTCCTCATCCTCCAGGGATTTGCATATATCATGGGAAATACCCGCCAAATACCCTGCCAAAGGGTCAAGGCCGAAACGCAGGCACAGGTCCCGGCTTAAAAGGGCCGTATTTCGGGAATGGAAAAACCGGGAAGAACTCACCATACTGCGTACCGCATTTTCTATGCAAACCACGAAAGATTGAGAGATACCCGGCGTATTAGGACTGGACGGCGTTGGGGTATAACCGTAAAGACCGCGATCTTCGATGATATGACGGGCACCGGCGGGGACCAGATAACGCCAGGGCCCTCGATCCCGGATCCGATCCCGGATCCGGGCCGACGAGATTTCCATGATTTCATTACTAAGCCGTTTATGCGGGTAGGGAAACGCCGCTTCATCCGCGGAAATACGATGGGCTATGATAATATCCACAAGGGTGATAAGCTCTCCGGCATTTTTCCACTTGGGAAAATCCCTAGCCAGGTCGTCTCCTAAAATAAGCCCTGGTTTTCCATCAGGACCATACCGGCTTATTATATCCATGATGGTATCAATAGTATAAGAGACCCCTTTTCGCTTGATTTCGGTATCATCGATGGTAAAACCCGGATCCCCCGCGATTGAGGCTGCAAGCATATCCAAGCGATCCTTGGGGCTTCCTCCCTGCGCGCCGAGCTTAAAAGGAGACCGGTATGCAGGAATCAGGATGATCCGGTCATACCCAAAGGCCGAAAGCGCCGCATCAGCCAGAGCCAGGTGACCTATATGCACCGGATTAAAACTTCCCCCCAGAATCGCCAGCTTCACGGACGTAACGCCTCCTTTGACGGGCCGGTATACGCCGAAACAGGTATCGCTTCGTTATTCACCACCAGTTTTCCCATAAGAGAAGCCAATTCCGGGATTCCCTGGCCGGAAAAAACCGAAATGCCCAGCACCGTCTCCCCGGCATATTTAGTTTTAAGAATCTCCAGGCGTTCGGCGGCCCCTTCCAGATCGAGCTTAGTACCGATGATGAGCCGCGGTTTCCGTATCAATTCCGAGGAAAACGCCGCCAGTTCTTTGTATAACACATCAAAGCCCTCCAGATAGGTATCCTCTGATAAATCGATTAAGAATGCCAGAACTCCCGTACGGGATATATGCTTGAGAAAACGAATCCCCAGCCCCAGCCCTTCGGAAGCTCCCTTAATGAGTCCCGGAATGTCCGCGAGAATAATATCCCGATCGCCCAAGGCAAGAACCCCTAGATTCGGTATCTTGGTGGTAAAGGGATAGGGGGCGATCTTAGGCCGGGCATTGGTAAACTTATCCAGCAGGGAAGACTTTCCCGCATTGGGAAAACCCACAAACCCAATATCCGCCAGGAGCCGGAGCTCCACCCGAAGCCGTACCTGTTTTCCCGGTTTGCCTTGCAGGGCTTTTCTGGGAGCCTGATTCACCGGGGACTTGAAGCGGATATTACCCCAGCCGCCGTTTCCTCCCTTAAGAAACCGAAATTCCTCCTCATTCCTGCCGAAATCCCTGACCACTTCCCCTGTATTCACATCTTTCAACACCGATCCCGGGGGCAGGGGAACCGCCACGTCTTCTCCGTTTCTCCCATAACGGCCTGAACCTTCTCCGTCCCGGCCGTTTTCCGCCTTAAAGACCTGTTTATACCTGAGATGAGCCAAGGTTCGAAGATTACGGCGTATCACAAAGACCACATCCCCGCCCCGTCCTCCGTCTCCTCCTGACGGCCCCCCGCGGGGAACATACTTTTCCCGGCGGAATGCAACACAACCGTTTCCGCCTGAACCGGAGATAACTTCAATCAATGCTTCATCGGCAAATTTTTCCATATTTTTCAAACTTACCGCAGGAATGTTTCAGATGATCACATAACCAAAAGGAAACAAGAGCAAGGTGAACTATCGCCTATGTAGCCGCTTCAGCCGGGATAACCCCGGCCAGCTTCCGCCCCCGGCGCGTTGTAAAAGAAACGGTTCCGTCTACCAGGGCAAAGAGGGTATAATCTCCTCCGCAGCCTACATTAACCCCAGGATGTATCTTGGTTCCCCGCTGACGGGCAATGATAGCCCCTGCTTTTACAACCGATCCTCCCGATGCCTTAATACCGAGATATTGGGGATTGGAATCCCGTCCGTTTTTGGCGCCGCTGCCGCCTCGTTTTCGAGCCATACTAGTTCCTCCGCTCTGTAATAGTCATTTTACAATAATCCGGATAGTCCGCAGAAACGGATCCCAGTCCTTCCATTAAGAAATTCCCCACCGCAAAGAGAAATTTTCCCCCCTCTTCTGTAGTGTAATCCATTTCCATCCAAAAAACACCCTCTTGAGGAGCGCCTCCCCGTACCAGGATTCCCTCTCTGCCGGAGAGAACCCGCATTGCTGTCCGCGCAAGCACCGACACCGCCGCACAAACAATATCCCTCCCCTTATGCCCTGCCGTTGCATGTCCGCTAACCTTACAAGACATGAGGACTCCCCTTTCATCAAAAACAGCGTCTATCTCTATCATCCGCTCTGCAAGCTACGCGCCGATGATATCCCCGATTCTGATAAATGAATACCGCTGCCTATGCCCCTGTTTACGGCGATAGTCTTTCTTGGGTTTATACTTAAAAACAATAATTTTTTTATCCTTTTCATGGGATTCCACTACCGCGGATACCTTAGTGCCTGCCACATAAGGAGAACCTACCTTCAAGGTATCCCCTGAAACCAAAAGCACCGATTCAATATCCAAACCGGAACCGACCTCCGCGTTAATCCGGTCAACCCTCAATAAGGCGCCTTTTTCAGCTTTATACTGCTTACCTTTAAATTCTATCAATGCGTACATGAACAACGTCCCTCTCTTCAAAGAATAGTAATATATACCCCGCCTGCGCAATACTCGTCAATAGGGGTATACGGACTTTTATCGATTAAAAACGGTATATGACTGTTTCATGCAAAGCCTGGTTTACATAAAAACGATCAATTTCACCTTTAAATCTCCCGGCATTCGCTACATTGACCGTACAACCGGCCTACCTTGTGTCTTTGGCACTACCCTGCCTTCACGTTTAACCCCTATAACTCATTCCGATGAACAATAATCCGGGAGATAAGCCCATACCGGACCGCTTCTTCCGCGTTCATCCAATAGTCCCGGTCGGTATCCTTTTCAACCTGTGCAAAAGGAGCGCCCGTTTCATCGGCAATAAGGCGGTTTATCTTTTCCCGCAGTTTGTCCAATTCCCGGGCATGGATTTCAATGTCCGTGGCAACCCCCCGGATACCCGAAAGGGGTTGGTGGATGAGATAATGGCTGTTTGGAAGCCCCACCCGTCTGTCCCGGGGGCCGGCAAGCTGAATAATGGCCGCCGCGCTGGCCACCAAACCCATGCCGATGGTCCATACCGGAGGTTTAACAAAACGGATCATATCGAAGATTGCATACCCCGCATCCGCGTCTCCACCGGGAGAATCAATAAAAATACGGATAGGCTCATCCCCCATATTTTCCAACAGGAGAAGCTGCCGGATGGTCCGCTCGGCAAGATCCTTCTTTATCTCCCCGGAAAGCAGAATGGTCCGGGTTTTCAGCATCTTATTCAAAAACGGATCCGCTACGGATTCTTTTTCCGGCTCTTCGGTCTTTTCCTCTTCTTCATGGTTCCATATCGCTGCATATTGATGTCCGAAACTGCTATGCATTACCCAATTCCTTTTCATTAAAATTATAGTCCAGCGCAATCACTGGTATAAAATAATACCATATAGATGCTATAATCAACTTATTTAATCAGCGTTCTGGGATCCACAGTAACGCCGTTTTTATACACCGTAAAATGCAGATGGGGGCCTGTACTGAGACCCGTACTGCCCGCATCCCCGATACGCTCGCCGGTTACCACATAAGCTCCGGGCTTGGTCCGTATCACGCTCAAGTGGGCATACAGCGTTCGGTAGCCTGCATGATGGGAAAGCACCACATAGTTCCCGTAAGATTTATCATATCCTGCGGTAGTGACCCTCCCGGACATAGCGGCTTTCACAGGGGTTCCCATAGGAACCCCTACATCCAGACCGGAATGAAACTGACGAATCCCTGTGAAAGGACTCGTCCGGTACCCATAATTAGAGGTGATGTATCCCCGTACCGGCCATATAAAAACCTCCCCGTTAATCTCTTGCAGATCCAGAAGGTCAAGCTTTGCCCCCGGAATAAAGAGGCTGGTATCGGCCTTTAAAGTATCGGAAAAAAGCTCGTTCACCGTCTGAATCGACTGCATATCGGTATCAAATCTTTTGGCAATAGCCGCCAGGGTATCGCCGCTTTTTACATGATAGAGGATGCCGTCTTGATTAGGCACCCGCAGCACCTGATTCACTCGCAAAAGCCGGGCATTGGTAATCCCATTCGCCGATATGATCGTATCCTGATTCAAACCGAATTTCTGAGCCACATTTTTAATCGTATCATTAGGCTGGATTTTATAAGAGGTGTACAGCAGTAACTCGGGTTTAGAAAACTCCTCCGGTTCCGGTACGCCTATAAAGGGGCCCAGATCAAAAGAGGCGTTTTCAATGGTTATGTCCGGAAGCCCATTCTCAAAAGAGGACATCCCTCCTCCCATTCCCTTTTCCAGTTCAAATTCCGCTCCGGCGGTTTCCGCTTTTTCCCGTTCCTTCGACGCTCTGAACGGAGGGAGCCCTCCCCAGGGGGACATATAATAAACCAAAGCATAAACTACCATCCATCTCAACAGGGTTTTATACCAAGGATTGCTATAGACTGCTATTCGGCATAAACTTTTCCTCATCCATTGATAGACACCGCTTTTCTCACATCCGCCTTTCATTATTAACAACATCCTTTTGCTAGTTTTTTACGCATTAGGGCCTCGTTCCCCTCCCCGTGCTTTTTCTAAAAAACTAAGTATATCCCGGATCTCCGCCGCTTGTTCATACTCTTCCGAGGCAATGGCTTCATCCAATGCTCCCTGAAGACTCCGGTGTTTTGCCGATACCCCTGCATTTTCTTCATCCCACGAAGACGGCGGGATATCCATATCCAATACGTCAAAACCGGATCCTTCAACTTCTTCCATAAATAGTTGCACCGGGACGCCAACCTGCTCCACCACTTTCCGGGAGACCTGGATGGGACATTTGCTCCGTACCGCCAAGGCACAGGCATCCGCCGGCCTGCTGTTCAATATCAGCGGATTCTGTTCATTGTCCTTCCCGGAAAAAAACAGTCTCGCATGGAAGATACTATTTTTTATATCATGTATTTCTATTTGAAATAATTCAAGTCCCATTTGATGCGCCAGTTCCAAAATTACATCATGGATAAGGGGACGGGCTGTCTCCATTTTGCCATAACCGATGAGTATTGAACGAGCTTCCAGGGGATCCACAAAAATAGGAATCCCGATCTCGGAACCGATGAGTTTGAGTAATACCGCATTACCCTCCCAGGTTCGAACAATGGTCCATATCTCCGCTTCCATATTATTACGTATGCTCTCTCTCCGGGCCTTTCAAGAGATCGCCGCCTATACAATCTAAGAGCCCTGCCAAAAGTTCCCCTCCTCCTTGACCGGAAAAGATCCCTTTCGCTTCGGCAATATACGCTTGTCCCTGGGCTTCAGCTTCTTTGATCGACCCTGATTCGGTCAATTCCTCAATCAGTTGCTCCACTTCAGAAACCCCGGTTCCCCCGGCGCGGGCAGCGGAAAAACAGCGGGCTACGAATTCCCTTCTATCCTGCCGGCGATGCAGGTACAAAAGCACCGGCAGGCTCTTTTTCCCTTCAATCACATCGTCTCCCCGCTTTTTACCCGGATTTCCGGTGGTAAGATTTTTAACATCATCTAAAATCTGGAAGCCCATTCCTAGTTTTTCGGCGGCTTCACCAAAAGTTTTAATCAATAATCCTTCTTTTTCCGATAATTTCTCCTCAATACGCTTAATTCCCCCTGCTCCCTTTGGGTCTCCGGTTTCCGCCGCAACCACCCCCAGTACCGCGGCCAGTCTAGCTAGAGAACCGGTCTTTAAACGGCACATAAGGTTATATGCTTGGAGGCCGGGAAGGGAAGAAAAATCCCGGTGCCATTGAATATCCATAGCCTGACCTAGATGAAGCCGCCGAAGGTGCAATCCCCAGAGGCTAAAAACCTTATGTTTCTGTTCAGCCGGCGCATCCCAAGGATCAATACAGGATAGGGGCAGAAAATAGAGAAACGCCCCCCCGTTAATAGCCGTATCGGTTCCATACCGTATATGGATTGCCGGTTCTCCCCGGCGTTCATCCGAGTTATCTTCGATATCGTCATGGATGAGACTGGCGTTATGGGGAAATTCCACCAGAGGGGCCAGAGGCAACGCACGGTCTCCTCCGCCTAGGCTTTCACAGATCAAAGTCATCAGCAGAGGCCGCCACCGTTTACCCCCGCGGTTGAGGAGGTCCCGGCCCGGTATGGTTACGGACCGCACCTCTTCAGGAGAAACCCTGCCCGGAAGATCCGAAAATATGCCGGACATCCAGGTTTGATCCGCCGGATCAGGATGTTCCGGCAGCCAAGTTCTTAATACCGCTTCTATTTTTTCAAGCCTTTGGATATACTCTTGATCCATAATTAGTTATATTCTACATGAGGTATGCTTCTAAAGCAACAACTATGTCACCATATAATAAGCCTGATTTCTGGTCTCTGCAAGCACAAAAAGAGGGGTATCCTGCCCGTTCGGTGTATAAATTAAAAGAAATGGATGAAAAATTCGGTTTATTCCGGTCTTTTCGTGGATTCAGGAGCAAAAGCGGTTCTCCAACCCCTTTCAAGGTTCTTGATTTAGGGGCTGCTCCGGGAAGCTGGAGCCTCTATGCGCTACAGAAGATGGGGGGTCAAGGCTTTCTGGCGGCTGCGGATCTGTCCCCGCTTTCCAGGGGGTACGGCAAAGGGCTTTTCAATGGGGATAACTTCTTTTTTTTACAAGGGGATATCACCGCGGCGGAAACCAAGGAGCTTATTGTATCCTATGGCCCTTTTCATCTGCTGATGAGCGACGCCGCCCCGGGGACCAGCGGGAACAGCTCGGCGGACGCCCTCCGTTCCCTTGCGCTGGCCGAGGCCGCCCTCGAATACGCGGAATCTGCCCTGGCCAAAGGAGGGAACCTCGTGGTAAAGGTGTTTCAAGGAGGGGGTACTCCCAAATTGCTCAAACATATTCGGGAACGGTTTGCAATTGGGAAAGGTTTTAAACCCCAAGCCTGCCGCCGGGAATCCTTCGAGACCTACTATCTGGGGCTGGATAAAAAAGATCCCGGGAAGCGGTGAAAGAATCAACCGCATAAAGGAATGCGGAACAGGGTTAAACCCATTCCTTGTTGCTAAAGCTATGGTGCAGGTTTATCCTGATACCGTAATACCGGTTTCCGGGCGGCGGCGATCTCGTCAAGACGTCCTACCGGGGTATGGTGCGGCGCGGTCTTGAGGAGTTCCGGGTTGGTTCGGGCCTCCTGAGCAATGGCTTTAAGGGCAGCGGCAAAACCCTCCAGGGTTTCCTTGCTCTCGGTTTCGGTCGGCTCAATCATCAGCGCCTCCTTGACAATGAGCGGGAAGTATACCGTAGGCGGATGGAAGCCGTAGTCGATAAGCCTTTTGGCAATGTCCATAGTGGTAATGCCGTTTCCCATCCGGGGAGAAACGACAAACTCATGCATACAGGGCCTATCCGCCCCAAAAGCCGCGGGGAACTCGTCTTTTATAAGATGTTTCAGGTAATTCGCGTTCAGGACCGCGTATTCCGCCGCGCGGCGGATTCCTTCCTTACCCAAAAGCCTGATATAAGTATATGCCCGGACAAGGACGCTGAAATTGCCGTTAAAGGCCTTCAATCTTCCTATGGACTTGGGAGGCGCCGCGAGAGAATACGTTCCCCCGGTTAAAGCGGCGATAGGGCCGGGCAGATAGGCCGTCAATGCAGGGCCGGCTCCCAGGGCTCCCGCTCCGGGGCCGCCGCCGCCGTGGGGAGTGGAGAAAGTTTTGTGGAGATTTATATGCATCACGTCAAACCCAAGTTCCGCAGGTCTGATAATACCCATAAGCGCGTTCAGATTTGCCCCGTCGCCGTAGACAAGGCCGCCTGCTTCACGGACGGTACGGAGGATCTCCCGGATACGGTGTTCAAAGAGGCCCAAAGTGCCGGGATTGGTGATCATCAGTCCCGCTACGGTTTCGGCCTTTTCCCCGGCACAGGCCGTTTTGAGGGCTTTTAGGTCTACCGCGCCGGAACTATCGGACAATATGGTTTCTGCGGTATATCCCGCCATGGTACAAGTTGCGGGATTTGTCCCATGGGCGGAATCGGGAACCAGTATCCTAGTCCGTTTGAGGTCCCCCCGATCGTGATGGTAACGCCGGATCATAAGAACCCCGGCCAATTCGCCCTGAGCGCCCGCGGCGCATTGCAAGGAAAACCCTTCGAAACCGGTAACGGCCTTGAGGCTTTCCTGGAGTTTATAGATGAGCGCGATTGCCCCCTGGGTTTCACGGGCGCCAAGAAGGGGGTGGGTCCGCCTGAACCCTTGCAAGGCGGCGGCTTCTTCGTTTACCTTGGGGTTATACTTCATAGTACAGGAGCCTAGGGGGTAGAACTGACCGTCAACAGAGAAATTTTTCCGCGAGACCCGGGTAAAATGGCGGACGGAGGATAGTTCATCCAGTTCGGGAAGCCGCAGTTCCTTCCTAAGCAGTTCTTGGGGGAGGGCGGTTTTGTGTACATCGGGTTTCGGCAGTTTTACCCCTTGCCGGCCCGGTACGCTTAATTCATATACCACTGGGGTTTCATATTCATTCACTATACGCCTCTTGTAAAGCCTTCGCTAAAGCGTCAATATCTTTGCGGGAATGTTTTTCGGTAACGCAGATGAGCAGTTCCTTTTTTCGATCCGGGAAATACCGGGACAGGGGAAATCCGGGAACAATATGATTTTGAAGCAGTTTTTCCATTCCCTCTTCGGCATTTCCCGGGACGCTCACGGTAAATTCCTTGAAAAAGATTCCCGGAAGAACGGAAAAACCCGGAAGTCCGGCGATTCTGGCCGCGGCGTAGTGACTGTTATGCCAGCAGAGTTCCGCCGCTTCCCTAAGCCCGTGTTTTCCCAGAAGCGCAAGGTGTATGCAAACCCGTAACATCGCAAGCCCTTGGTTGGAACAGATATTGGACACCGCTTTTTCCCGGCGTATATGCTGTTCTCGAGCCGAAAGGGTAAGGGCAAAACCCCGCCTGCCCAGGCCGTCTTTAGTTTCCCCTGCAATACGGCCGGGGATGCGCCGCATCAGCCCTTGATTCACCGCCATAATACCGAGACAGGGTCCCCCAAAGTTGAGATCGTTCCCCAGGCTCTGTCCTTCTGCAGTAACTATGTCCGCGCCGTATTCTCCGGGGCTTTTGAAAATACCCAGCATAACCGGATCCGCTTGGACAATGAAGAGACCTCCCTTTTCGTGAACGGCCCGGGCCGCTCCGGTAAGGTCGGGAATAACGCCGAAGAAATCGGGATACCCGGAGACCAGACAGGCCAGATCATTGCCGGTAAGCGCGTCAGCCGCTAGGGAAGGAGCGCCGGTATAGGTTTCGATACGCGGTTCAAAAGCCGCAAGATACGCATCCAGAACCGCCCGGTATTCCGGGTGAAGACCTGCGGGAAGAAGCACCTGTTTCCGGTTTTCACTGTTTTTGAGGGCCATGATAACCCCTTCGGCTAAGGCGGCGGCGCCGTCGTAATGGCCGGCGTTCACCACCTCCATACCGGTCAGTTCCGCGATCATACTCTGATATTCAAAGATGGTCTGAAGCGTACCCTGGCTCACCTCACTCTGATAAGGGGTATAGGCGGTAACAAACTCCGATCTGGCGGCAAGAGCGTTTACCGCTGCGGGAATGAAATGATCATACGCGCCGGCCCCTAAAAACCACAGGCATTGATCGGCATTGGTATTAGACTCGGCCAGAAGGGAAAGTTCCCGCATCACCTCAACTTCACTCACGCCCTCATCCAAGGCTAAGGAGGGGAAACGAAGATCCGCGGGAAGTTCCTCAAACAAGGCTCCGATAGAAGAAACCCCCAGAGCCGCAAGCATTTCGTCCCGCTGAGAAGGGGTAATCGGAATATACGGCACCGCTATTCCTCCGTTCCGGCGATTTTCTCATAATCCTCAGGAGTCAGCAACGCGTCCCAATCCCCGGAAGCATCGCTCTCTATCCGCACTATCCAGCCTTCCCCGTAACAGTCTTGATTGATAAGTTCCGGACTCTCCGTAAGCCGTTCATTCGCCGCGATGATCTTTCCCCCAATGGGAAGATAGATATCCGCTGCGGCCTTGACCGATTCTACCACCGCGAAGGACGTTTTAGCCTTAAAAACCGCTCCTGCTTTGGGAAGATCCACAAAGACAATATCCCCCAGACTATGTTGGGCATGATCCGAAATACCGATGACAAAGGCATCCCCCTCTTTCCGGATCCATTCATGGGATTCAGCATACCGCGCGTCAGCATCGAGTTTCATGTTTTCTCCTTATCTATTCTCTCTTATAAACAGGCGTATATAAAGGCCGTTTTACCACCACCGCATCCTTCGGGTTTCCCCGGATCAAAACCGCCAGATTCGCACCCGGGACCGCGTATTCCGGCGCCACAAAAGCATTGGCCGAATAGGAGCCTACTGTAGGGCAAAACATCCCCGCCACGCAGCGCCCTATTTCCGCGCCCTTCTCATTCAGTACCGGATACCCCTCTCTGGGAACGCCTCCTGTTACATTGAGGGTTACCAGCTTCCTGGTGAGACCCGCGTTCTTTTGGGCAAGCAACGCGGCTTTGCCGACAAAGTCCTTGCTGAAATCACAGGCCCAAGAGAGAAGCGCCTCCAAAGGGCTTATCGAAGGGGATATCTCATGGCCGTAGAGAGGCATCCCCGCCTCAAAGCGGAGAGAATCTCGAGCCGCCAAACCCGCAGGACCCGCCTCGATTCCCGCTTCCTCCGCGCCGGACATAAGTAATTCCCACAATTCCAAGGACTCCATAGGATCATAGAATATCTCCACCCCGTCTTCACCGGTATAGCCGGTTCTCCCGACACATACCGGTATTCCCGCTATGGTTACCGCGTCCATGCTTGCACGAGGTATAGCCGAAACCGCTCCTTCAGAAAGATAGTCTAAAAGCTCCACCCCCCGGGGCCCCTGAACCGCAATCATGTAGTTGATGTCCGAGACATCCTCCACCGAAATTGCGGAAGGCAGGTTTTCCTGAAAATAAGCTATATCGGTTTCCCGGTTTCCGGCGTTTACCACCACAAACCAGGCGTCTTCTTTTTCTTCGGCCCCCGAATACGCCGCACGGTAGATAAAGAGATCATCGATAACCCCTCCCGCATCATTCAACAGGAGGCCGTACCTGGCTTGATTAGGTTTCATATCGAGGATTCGGCTTGAAACCAGGCCGGACAGAGCCTCACCCGCCCCCGCGCCTGAAATAATCACCTGGCCCATGTGATCTATATCAAAAATCCCCACGGAACGGCGGCACAGCCGGTGTTCTTCCACGGCCCCTGTCCGATACAGGATAGGCATATCAAAACCTGCAAAGGGGGCAAACCGGGCCCCGGCGGCTTCGTGCCATAAATGAAGTAAGGTTGTTTTCATATATACTACATCTATCAGTCGGATACCTAATGCTAACGCGCTAGGTGTTATTATGACATTTTATTAAGAATATCACACCATCCATAACATTGCAAGCGGTTATTTATCCGCCGCGTTAAAACGGCCCTTACTGCGATCCGGTTTATTTTTTCTTATTCCTATCCGCGGCAAGCCCCTGCCTAAAGGCATGGGGGCGGCAGACTCCGCTGCCGCGGACTCAATTTTTCTGTTCTCACTCCAATTCCGCCAATGCCCGATCAATCCGCTCGAGGGAACGCTTAACTCCAAGGATTCGGATGCTTCCAAAGAGGGGCGGGCTGACCCGTGAACCGGTCAGGGCTACCCGAAGGGGCATCATCAGGTCTCCCAGTTTGGCCCCCGCGTTTTCAGCTTGCTGTTTTACAAAACCCTCCGCACCGGCATCGTCCAATCCCGCTACAGGCCCGATGAGGCTCCGCCCCAGCTTCAGCAGCTCGATGGCTTTAGGCAGATCCGACTTTTTGGGGATGAACTCCGCGGCAGCAGGAACCTGCGGATCGGAAAAAAGATATTGGAGTTTCTCCGGGATTTCCCGGAGAAACGAAACCCGTTCCTTTATAAGGGGCATCGCTTTGGTGAACGCGGCCTGCCGGTCCTCATCGGGACTTGTCCCCGGAGCGCCGAAAAGTCCTTTCTCGAGGGCAAAAGGCAGCGCAAGACGGGCTAAGGCTTCGTTATCTTTCATGCGGATATAGTACGCGTTGTACCACTCGAGCTTTTTGTAATCGAAAACAGCCGGAGCCTTGCTGAGCTTATCCAGACCGAACCGGTCGCTTAATTCTTGCAGGGTGTAGATGTCTTTTCCCTCTTCATAGGAAGCTCCCAGTAAGGCGACGTAGTTGAGGAGCGCTTCCGGCAAATACCCTTGCCGCCGGAATTCGTCGATACTGGCGGCGCCGTGGCGTTTACTCAGCTTTTTCCCGTCCTGGCCCATCACCATAGGCAGATGACAGAACTCGGGGGGTTCCCACCCGAAACTCCGGTACATAATCACATGGAGGGGCGTAGAGGGCAGCCATTCCTGAGCGCGCAGGACGTGGGTTATGCCCATGAGATGATCGTCCACCACATTGGCCAAATGGTAGGTTGGGAACCCGTCGGATTTGAGGATCACCGGATCAGGGTTAATATCACCGTTCTTCCACGCTATGTCCCCCAAAAGCCGGTCCCGGAAGCGGGTGGTTTCCCCCAGGGGAATCTTGAGGCGTATCACATGGCTTTCCCCCGCGGCTTTTCTGTCCGCGGCTTCTTCAGGGGACAGGCTTCTGCACCGCCGGTCGTAGCCGGTTTCGCGGGCATGAGCCTGTTCCCGTTCTTTCCGCAGGGTTTCAAGCGCTTCCGCTGAACAGAAGCAGCAGTAGGCCCTGCCGGCATCCGCCAGTTCCTGCGCATATTTTTTATAGAGATCAAACCGCCCGGATTGAACATAAGGCGCGGCAGGCCCTCCAATATCGGGGCCTTCATCCCAGTGTACCCCAAGCCACGCGAACGTATCGTAGAGATTTTGAACAAAAGCCTCATCGAAACGGGTACGGTCCGTATCTTCAAGCCGGAGAATAAATCGTCCTCCTGATGAACGGGCAAAAAGATAGTTGAACAGAGCGGTTCTTACCCCGCCTATGTGCTGTAGTCCTGTGGGCGAAGGCGCATAACGGTCTTTGATGTTCATAAGCCCAGTATAGTTTAAATATAAGGGAGAGAAAAGAGCGGGAAGGATCTAGTATCATACTATTGGCGAGCCGGTCTTGAAATATGCCAAGCCCCAGCCTTTAGGCATGGGGCAGCCGGAGCCCTATGCCTAAACCTTTTAAGTTCACGCCGCATAATTGTACCCGAAAGGATGCTTGCCCCGAAATCCGCTGCGGGCATGGCGAGAAACACCCCTTGTATACCAAAGATTTTGGGAAGGATCAGCAGCAGGGGGATGTACAGCAGAACCTGCCGGGATAAACTTAACGCAGTTCCCTGTCACCCGTACCGCCCGCGGGCCGTGCTTCAACCCTTTGCCCTTCCGGGGCTACCAGAATTTCCGGTTGGAAAACGGCGGCGTTACGGTTACATCTTCACCGGAAGGTTCGATAACATAGAAACCCTGTTTTAAGGCGTATGTTTTTACATCCTCCCCCGCGACCGCGGCTGCTATGGCCCCGTAAAACTTCCGGCTGTCCCCCCGCGGATCCGCATACGCGCGGATTTTTTCCATGCGTTTAATGTGTTCGTCAATATCAGCGGCCTTGAGATGTATCTTCACCTCAACCGCCAGAGCCTCGCCGCCGTCTTCCAGCAGGGCGTCTATCTCCGCGTGGATGCCGCGTTCCTTATCGTCGATCGTTACGTTTTCGCTCAATTTACTGAAGTTAAACCCGTATTTTTTGAATTCTTCCTTCAA
>JAITHW010000237.1 GCA_031279815.1 Treponema sp.
CATCATCCAGCCGAATTCCGGGTATACCCTTTATATTAAAAAACAAGATTTTCCTTGCCATAATTCTGGGTAATTCTATCGGTTCGGTTTTATTTAGCTGGATACGGAGAAGGCGGCAAAACACTTTGCGGACGGCTTTGACCCAGCCCCGCGCCGAAACCCAGGCCGCCATTGACAATATGCCCCCGCCTGTCAAAGCAAACAATTTCTACGCCGCCTCATAGAAGAAGGCGGCAGCGTTTTCAGAACCGTATGGGAACAATCAGTAAAAGAATAAAAAAGGGGAAGTCAGGCAATCAGCATAGCTGATTGCGCCCTCTGCGGGAGTTATCCCCCGCAATGCCCCAAAGACAATTTCAGCTAACATAACATGGCGCTCTGCCGGGACATATTAGCCAGGTAGATAGAAAGTGGGAATTCGCGCTTGCGCCTGTTGCATTTCTTGATCGTTGCCGTCCGGGTAGCCTCCCCGGTACTATGCGCCACCGTTCGCCGCCCGTCCTCATTGTAAGCCTGGTAGTACAAATGCCCGAAGCCGTCTCCTGTGGAAAACCGTGAAATTGTCCTTAATCCTCATAGAACCCTCATTTTTTAGGATAAGGAATTGCCACACTTCACGCCCTCCGCATTAGGGTAAATCCGCAAATTTTTTCAATTTTTTTTAAAAAATTGAAAAATAGTATTTGACAACAGTATGTAAGCATGGTAGTATAATTCTATAATCTGATAATTTTTAAAATTACAGTATCATTTTTGGAGGAAAATTATGAACGGTGTAAAAGGTGTGTGGCTCCCTATTTTTGCTCTAGCCGTAACGGCAGGTCTCTTTGCCGGCGGCGGCAGTCAGGGAAGCGGTTCCGATTCTTCAAAGCCTGCAAAAACCTATACATTGAAAATGTCAACCCAGCTGGCCGACAGCAGCATAATGGTGGACGGATTCAAGGCTTGGGCGGAGGCGGTGAAGCAAAGAACTAACGGAGGCATGGAAATTCAGGTTTATACATCCGCGCAGCTCGGCAGCGATGAGGATGTCATTGAACAGGCCCTTCAAGGGGTGAATGTAGCGGTTCTGACCGACGGAGGGCGTATGGCGAACTATGTAAAGGACATCGGCATTATCGGTATGCCCTACATCGCCGATAACTACGATGAACTCAAAAAAATCACCGAAAGTCCCACCTTCACAACTTGGGATGCCGAGCTTGTCAAAAACGGCATCAGGATGTTGAGTTACAACTGGTATGACGGCCCCCGGAATTTCTACACCAACAAAGAAATCGCTGTTCCCGGAGACCTCAACGGCCAGCGTATCCGCACTCCCGGAGCTCCGGTATGGGCGCGTTCGGTAGCGGCCCTGGGCGCTACTCCGGTTGCTATGGGATGGAACGATTCCTATACCGCCCTGCAGAGCAAGGTAATCGACGGGGTGGAGGTTCAGTCCACATCGGCGTATCCTGCCAGGATGTATGAAGTTACCAAGTATATCACCAAAACCGAACACTTCCAGCTTGCCAACTTTATTATGGTAGGTGAAAAATGGTTCGCCACTCTTCCTGCGGAATACCGGCAGATCCTCATAGAAGAATGTAAGAGGGCCTCTGTTGAGAACGCCCGGAAGATTCTGACCACGGCGGATAACTTTGAAAAGCAGATGGTATCCAATGGTATGCAGATACAGCAGGTCGATAAAGCGCCCTTTATTGAGGCTGCGGAAAAAGCCTATGAGGAACTCGGTTTCAAGGCCCTTCGGGACAAGATCTGGTCCGAAATAGGCAAAAAATAAAGAAAATTCCAAGCTGAAGGAGCAGGTATGAAAATTTTTGAAGTCATATATCGCGGGTTTTGTAAAGTAGAAGAAATGATGGTCGCCGTCTTTGTGGCGGTTATAACCTTTCTGGTATTCATATCCGCGCTTGCCAGAAGTTTCAATCATCCCCTTAATTGGGCTCAGGATATGGCGCTGCTCCTTTTCGCGTGGGTTGTGTTTCTCGGGGCCGATTCCGCCCTGCGGTGGGCGGATTTTGTCCGGGTGGATATGGTGATCCGGTTTTTTCCCGCTAAAATACGGAAATTCCTGTATTACTTTTTTTATCTTGTTGTCATTGTGTTTTTGGGAATCCTGGTACGCTTCGGCATACCCCTCTGTATTGATAATGCAAAGCGGCTTTTCCAGACCTTAGGTATTACCTATTCCTGGGCAACCATCAGCGCCCCTATCGGATCGTTTCTGATGATTATTACTATTCTATTGAAACTCATCAGACATTGGAATGAAAAGGAAATCAAATCGGAAGGCAAGGAGGCAATCTGATGGGATATGTAGTCGTTGCCTTTTTGCTGCTCCTTATCTTCGGAATGCCGGTCGCCTTTGCCATCGGCGTGGCGGGAACCGTGTTTTTTGTAATAACCCCGGATCTTCCCTTTTCCATCGTGGTTCAGAAAGCGGTCAGTTCCAGCCAGAGTTTTACCCTTCTGGCGATTCCCCTGTTTGTTTTCGCGGGAAACCTAATGAACAACACCGGGATCACCGGCCGGCTGGTAAAGCTTTCCAATGTCCTTACCGGACATATGTACGGAAATATCGCCCAGATATCCTGCGTGCTTTCCACCCTTATGGGAGGCGTGTCCGGTTCCGCCAATGCCGACGCCGCAATGGAGTGCAGGGTTCTGGGGCCGGAAATGACCAAACGGGGATATGCAAAAGGGTATTCCGCGGCGATTAACGGAGTTACCTCGCTCATCACCGCCACCATACCTCCCAGTATGGGGCTTATTATCTACGGTTCGGTAGGGGAGGTTTCTATCGGGCGGCTCTTTGCAGGGGGCTTTATTCCCGGTTTTTTGATGATGGCCGCGCTCATGCTCACGGTGCGCTTTACCGCAAAAAAGCGGGGATATATGCCTGAACGGGAAAAGCCCGCCTCGATCAAAGAAGTGAGCCGCGCGTTGGCGGACAGTATCTGGGCGCTCTTATTCCCGGTGATCCTCATCGTGGGAATCCGCTTCGGGGTGTTTACCCCTTCGGAATCCGGCGCTTTTGCCTGTGTATACGCGATTTTGGTGGGTATGTTTGTCTATAAGGAACTTACTCCGCGGATCTTTTTCAGAACTCTCAAAGATACCGCCAATGATATTGGGGTGATTATGATCCTGGTTTCTTTTTCCGGTATCTTCGGGTACGGCATTGTCTATGACCGGGTGCCCCAGGCCATGGCCGGTTTCCTTATCAATATCACTTCCAATCCCTACCTGATGCAGTTCATCATCATTCTGCTGCTGGTGTGCTGCGGTATGTTCGTTGAAACAACTGTTATAGCCCTCTTGCTTACTCCCATACTGCTTCCGGTAGTCTCCAAAATCGGCATAGACCCGGTGCAGTTCGGCCTTGTTATGATGTCGGTAACCACCATGGGCATAATGACTCCTCCGGTCGGCATCGCCCTTTATACCACATCCGCCATTATGGGCTGTAAACCTGAAGAAACCGCAAAAGAATCCATTCCCTTTATAGCCGCAATCCTGGTTGTAGTGGCGTTCTGCGTGTTTTCCAAAGATGCGGTGCTTTTTATACCTAATTTGATCTTCGGCGTCGCGAAGTAGTATGTTGTCCAAACCGGCATAGCGGTGGATTGGCCGCGGCCCCTCTTGTTTTTAAGGGTTTATTGTAGTATATCAAATAATATGAACAGCATAAAATTTTTTGGTATGATCATGATAGCCGCCTTCATTACGGCCTGCGCGTCGGGCCGTATGTCCATCCCCGATCATTTAAGCCCTGCGGAACTTATCCAGCGGGGGCAGGAAGCATCCGACAGAAATAAATATAATCAGGCCCTTCAGTATTATGAGGCTATCATTGAACGGTATCCTTCGTACATAGACGAAATTTGCGCCGCAGAGTATGAAATCGCCTTTATCCACTATAAACAAAAGAAATATGAAACAGCGACTACGGAACTCAATGCCCTCCTCAACCGGTATGATACCCCGGACGAGGAATTGCTTCCCCCTCAGTTTAAAAAGCTGGCCATCATAGTTCTGGCAAAAATAGAGGGCAAGCGAAAGTAAGCGCCGGCCATTCGGTTTTGCGCGGAGTTACATAACAGGCGTTGCTTCGGCATAAACTCAAAAAAGTTCACCAGTTACGCAGATCTCCACGGATTTAAGATGCGGGTAATCGGGGATATCTTTATCTCCGGTTTCTGCATGTATTTTGATTTTTAATATACGCAAATATTTAACTTTCAAATGAAATAAATAAGTTGACTTATGAAATAAATAAAGATATATTAATAATAAAAGGAGAGGATAAAAGAAAAGGGGGTGAATGTATGACCAATAGGCATACCAGAATTTTAGAGGCCCTTACTAAAAACCGGCGTATTGAGGTAACCGTCCTGGCGGATATGCTGGAGGTTTCTCAGGTAACGGTGCGTAAGGATTTAGACAGGCTTGAGGAACAAGGGCTCATACGGCGAAAACATGGATTCGCAAGCATTGAATCCACCGATGATGTGGGAATGAGACTGGCCTATCATTACAATATCAAGCGGCGAATTGCGGCCGCGGCGGCGGAATCAGTGGCGGAAGGCGAAACGGTAATGATTGAATCCGGTTCTTGCTGCGCTCTGTTGGCGGAAGAATTGGCCAACACGAAACGGGATATCACCATTATCACCAATTCGGCGTTTATTGCCAATCATATCCGGTATGCCCCCTATGGGAAGACCGTTCTTTTAGGGGGAGATTACCAGAAGGAATCCCAGGTTACGGTTGGTCCTATTACCCGTAAATGCGCGGAAATGTTCTTTGCGGATAAGTTTTTTATCGGCGCCGACGGGTTTACCGGGAAGTTTGGGTTTACCGGGAAAGATCATTTACGGGCGCAAACGGTACAAGAATTGACGGGATTGGCCAGACAGGTTCTGGTATTAACCGAATCTGAAAAATTTAAGCATCAGGGAGCAGTAGGGTTGGTGCGCGCCGATCAGGTACGGGTGTTGTATACTGATGACAACATCCCGCCGGATATAGAAACGTCCTTGCTGGAAAAAAATCTTACTATTCATAAAGTCTGTTCGGATATGGCGGGTTAGGAGGCATCATGGGCTATGTGATCGGTATTGATGTAGGCGGTACGAAGATCGCTCTGGGACTCTTCAATGAGAACAAAAAGCTCGTCGCCGAAAGCCGGGCTTCTTCTAACCCCGATTTGGGTCCCGAGGGTTTTTTTGATGCTCTGATCCAAGAGATTAAAAATCTGATGAACCGGGAATCCATAGCGCCTGCGCAGCTTGCGGGAGTCGGTCTTGGGATGCCTTCGTTTATTCTGTTTGAACAGGGGCATATTGTAAAGACCAGCAATCTGGTAAAAATCCACGATTTCCCGGCTCGCGCGTATTTAATGGAACGGCTGGGAACGGCCGTTGTTTTGGATAATGATACCCATGTTGCAGCCCTGGCGGAACATCGGCTGGGAGCAGGACGGGGACACCGGAATATGTTCTACTGTGCGTTGAGTACCGGTATTGCCTCGGCAATAATCATCGACGGAAAACTCTTCCGGGGTAGTTACGGCTGGGCGGGGGAAAGCGGACATACGGTTATTACTCCCGGGCAGGGCATACGCTGCGGCTGCGGTAATCAAGGCTGCGTTATGTCTTGGTGTTCCGGTTCTATGATCGTTAAGCATATCCGGTTGTGGATACAGCAGGGGGAAAAGACCCTGATGACCGAGATGGCAGGAAGCGCCGAACATATCACCTGTTCCGATCTGGAAGCCGCATATCATCGGGGAGACCCTCTGGCAATCAGGGCATTAGGCCAGATGACCCGGTATCTGGGAATCTGGCTTTTCAACCTCTATGTTACCCTAAACATCAACTGTTTTGTTTTGGGCGGAGGGCTGCTCAAGATGGGGAAAACCATTCTTGAACCGGTACGCGGGGTGTTCGATGAATATAACCGCAATGAACTGCCGGTTTATTTTTATCTCCCCGAACTGGGGGATCGTTTCGGCATTATCGGCGCTGCGGAATTAATTTTTGAGCAATAATAAGGGGTACTATCCCCAAGGAGAGTGTATGAATTATATAGGCCGTCAAAACGCATATTTTGGCGAACTCACTCCCCGGATGAAGGATTTCCGGGAAAACCTGCTGAACGCCAAACCCTGCGTGTGCGCAGAACGGGCGCGGATCACCACCGAGACCTACCGGGCCAACATGGATAAGCCTATGGTCCTGCGCCGCGCGCTGATGTACAAAAACGTACTTGAAGGGATGAGCGTCTTCATCGAACCTGAAACCCTCTTGGCCGGCAATCAGGCTTCGAGCAACCGCTCCGCGCCGATCTTCCCGGAATACGCTATGGATTGGGTCATTGCGGAGTTAGACCAATTCGACAAGCGGGACGGGGACCGGTTTTACATCACCGAGGAAACCAAGACAGCCCTCCGGGAAATCGCCCCTTTTTGGGAGCATAACACTGTGAAAGACCGGGGCCTGGCCGCTATGCCCGCTTCCGCTAAAGTTTTCTATGATCTGGGGGTCATCAAAGCCGAGGGGAACATCACCTCCGGAGACGCTCATATAGCCGTGAATTATCGCCGGATGCTGCAAAGCGGGCTTAAAGAATACCGGCGGCGGGCCGAGGAAAAGCTGGCCGCATTAGATCTCACAGATTACCGGAATCTGGAAAAATCCTATTTTTACCGGGCGGTACTTATAGTGATAGAGGCTACGGCAGCCTTTGCCGAACGTTATGCGGTTCTGGCTCACAGCATGGCCGGTTTGGAGAAAGACCCGGCCCGGAAAGCCGAACTGGAAGAGATAAGCCGAGCCCTCCATAAAGTCCCTTATGAACCTGCGGAAACCTTTTATGAAGCAGTTCAGTCTCTCTGGTTGGTGCATTTGTGCCTGCAAATCGAAAGCAACGGCCATTCCCTTTCCTATGGCCGCATGGATCAGTACCTCTACCCGTTCTACAAGCAGGACATAGTAACCGGACGGATTACCGAAGAGAAAGCTTGCGAGATCCTTACCAACCTCTGGCTCAAGACCTTCACCATCAACAAGATTCGGAGCTGGACCCATACCCGCTTTTCCGCGGGAAGCCCGCTCTATCAAAATGTTACGGTTGGCGGGCAAATTCTTGAGAATAAAGAGACCCTCCAAACCAAGGATGCGGTAAACCCCCTCTCATACCTCATCCTGAAAAGCGTAGCTCAAACGAAACTCCCCCAGCCGAACCTGACGGTGCGGTACCATAAAGGGCTTGACGACCGGTTTATGCAGGAGTGTATCGAAGTGGTGCGTCTGGGATTCGGGATGCCCGCTTTCAACAACGACGAGGTGATTATTCCTTCGTTTATGGGCAAAGGGGTGAAACCTGAAGACGCTTACGACTACAGCGCCATCGGCTGCGTGGAAGTGGCGGTTCCGGGCAAGTGGGGCTACCGCTGCACGGGCATGAGTTTCCTCAATTTCCCCAAGTCTCTGCTCATTGCCCTGAACAACGGGGTAGACCCCCAATCCGGGATTGTGCTCTGCCAAGGGACGGGGCATTTTCGGGATATGCGATCCTTTGATGAGGTGATGAAAGCCTGGGATAAAATCATTCGGGAATTTACCCGCCAGTGCGTGATCATTGACTCCGCCGCGGACACGGTACTGGAACGGGATACTGCGGATGTGCTCTGTTCCGCGCTCTGCGAAGACTGCATCGAGCGCGGACTTAACCTCAAGGAAGGAGGAGCTGTATACGATTTCATAAGCGACCTACAGGTAGGAATTGCCAACTTGGCGGATTCCCTTGCGGCCATTAAGAAGTGCGTGTTTGAGGATGCGTCCATGACTCCGGCGGAACTCTGGACCGCCTTGGAAGCAGACTTCCAGGGCGGTGAAAACGAGCGGATCCGCAGCCTGCTTCTGGCGGCTCCCAAGTACGGCAATGACGACGACTATGTGGATTCCCTGGTTAGGGAAGCCTACGACATCTACATTGACGAGATGAAGAAGTACCGCAACACCCGGTACGGACGGGGGCCTATCGGAGGTATATATTACGCGGGAACATCTTCAATTTCCGCCAATGTACCCCAGGGCGCAGGCACCGCGGCCACCCCGGACGGACGCAAAGCAGGAGAACCCCTTGCGGAGGGCTGTTCACCCTCTCACGGCATGGACCGGAAAGGGCCTACCGCGGTGTTTAAAACCGTATCTAAACTACCCACCAAAGAAATCACCGGCGGAGTGCTGCTTAACCAGAAGGTTACTCCCCAGATGCTGGAAAAGTATGAAGACCGGCAGAAGCTTATCGCCCTGTTGCGGACTTTTTTCAACCGTTTGTTGGGCTTTCATGTACAGTTTAATGTGGTATCCAGGGCAACCCTGCTGGATGCCCAGATACACCCGGAGAAACACCGGGACCTCATCGTCCGTGTAGCAGGGTACAGCGCTTTCTTCAATGTGCTTTCTAAGGAAACCCAGAACGATATTATTGAACGGACCGAACAGACCCTCTAAAGTTATTGGATGCGGGGAATCGGTCCCCGCACCCTCTCTTTTTTTCAGAGCGGAGATTCGGTTTCGGCGCTATTCTATTTTAAACTTGGAAAGTTCGCCCACCAGGGTATCGATATGCTCTTTATTCTCGTTACTGAGGTTGTTGACCCGGTCTACCGCAGTATTAACCTGATCCACCCCTTTGGACATCTCATTTACGCCGTTTGATACTTCATCAGTGAGCGTTCCGAGATTTTCGCTTTCCCCAATGATCTTTTTACTTCCCATCAACATAGTGGTAGAACCGTTTCGTACATCCTGAGTAATATCGTTGAGCCGGGCAATCACGTCAAGCACCTGCTGGCCTCCGGACTGCTGTTCTTCCATAGCGTTTCTGATGTTTTCTTCCTGATCGGAAACCACCTTGACTCCCGAATCAATCGCTTCAAACCGGTTTAATACCGCATCGGTAGAGGTCATAATTTTATCGATAGAGGTCTTGATCTTTTTGAGTACCACTGCAATCGTTTTTGACTGCTCCCCGGAAGATTCCGCCAGTTTGCGGATTTCATCGGCCACCACCGCGAATCCTTTCCCGGATTCCCCCGCGTGGGCCGCCTCAATAGCCGCATTCATGGAAAGCAAATTCGTCTGGCTGGCGATATTTTCCATTACCGCGGTGATTTCCAACAAGCCCTCCGATTCTTTAGCAATATCCTGAATATCCGTGGAGACTTCCTGTAAACTGGTATGCCCCAGTTCGGAAGCGTTGGCAAGATGTTTAACATTCTCTACATTATGTATCAGGGTTTGAGTAACCGAAGCGATATTGGCGATCATCTCTTCGATAGCCGTGGAAGATTGGGAAATATTGGAACTCTGATTCTCAATATGATTGTTGAGCTTCTCTATATTCTCAGTAATCTGCTCCATCGTGGAGCTGGTTTCGGTTACGCTGGCCGCTTGATTGATAACCTGACCATTAATACTTTGGATATTGGCGCTGATCTGGTTCATGGCCGCGGCGGTTTCATTCATATTGGTGGACAGTTCGGTACCGATATTAGCCAGGGAAACGGATTGCTGCTTGATTATTATGATAAGACTTCTGATCTTTTCCAGGGTAAGGTTGAAATAATGGGCCATGTCGCCGATTTCATCTTTAGAAGTCAGATTAATCCGTTTGGTAAGGTCCCCTTCCCCTTCGGAGACATCTTTAAGCATGGCAATGACGCTGAGGATAGGTTTTACAATACTGGTGGCCACTAAGAAACTGATGCCTGCGGATATGATGATGAAAACCACGGCAAGGATTATGGTAAACTGGGTCATTTCCTTTACATCGGCAAGGACGGTACTTACCGGTACCGAGGCAATGACCGCCAATGAAGTGGAAGCTTCCCCAATCTTAAAAGGATAGCTCACCACTTCCAGTCCTTCATAATCAATCATAACCGGCTCTCCGGTGGACAGAGACTGGGAGATCAACCTGATACCTGTTTCTCCTATGCTGTTCCGAAAATTCTGTTGAAAATTAGTTCCCACAAAAGAAACATTGTCATGGGCCATTATGGTGCCGTTATTGGATAGAACCGATACTCTTCCGGTTCCAAAGGGTCTGATTGCGGCAATTATGGGCTGCAGCACCGATATATCCACATTAATGCCCACTAATCCGACAGGGGTATTGTCATTCCCCAAAACAGGGGTGGTTATGCTTATAACATGGGTCTGCGTATTCCCCACCATCATGGGAAAGGGATCTCCCACTGTATCTTTGTTGCTCAGATTAGCTAAGATTTGGCTGGAATTCTCATAGGATTGCTGATATTGTATTGAACCTGAAGCTCTCGTATACATAGATATATACTGCCCCGTGGGATTTTGGCTGGTAACATACTCATCATCCAGTTCATCAATGGTATTGGGCCGCCATAGGGTATAGATGGCAATAAAATGAGAATTGGCTGAAATCAATCCATAAAGGATATTGTCATATTGCGTACGTCTTTCAGATTCATCGATCATGCCGTAACTTTCCATTGTTTGGGCTACCGTGCGGGCGGCAAATAAATATCGTTCATACTGACGCTGAATATCCACCGCGGTCATCCCTGCAATACTCTTCAGATTTGCAGTAGCGGTACTGGTTTGGAGTCTGCTGGATTGGCTTAAAGTAATGAGGGATAAGGTAGTAACGACAACCACCGTAATAATGGTGACAATAACCGATAACTTGATTCGTAATCTCACAAAATCCTCCTGGACTCTCCACACTAAACGTATGGATCCTTACCTTATATTATCTATATATTATCTATAAAAATATAGAGTTAAGAAATAATAATACGGTCGAAATGCCGGCCGCCTTGATTTAAGCGGGAAGGCTCCGCAAGATAAGCCTTCTCCCGCTTCATATCTATACGAAGACCCTCAACCCCGCCTTCAATCGGCTAAATAGTATAATACTATACCCTAGATAATCATGCAAGACACCTTATAAGACAAATTTGCTATGACAGATTTGAATAAAAAATTAAGAGCAATTCATACGATTTTAATAACGTAAATAACCCAGAAGCACGGCGCTCCTGGGTAATAAACCCTATGCTTCGCAATAAAAACCGCCGTGGAAAAAACCGGCGGCGGCTCTATGCGAAGATAGGCCAAAAAATAGTATCACCTATAGACTTATTTTTTAGCCGGGGCGGCGCCCTTAGCCGGGGCGGCATCCTTAGCCGGGGCAGCGCCCTTAGCCGGGGCAGCGCCCCCCAGGGCTACACTGGTTGCACCCTTAGGTAAGGCTTTGGGCTTTGCCGTAGGTTTCGCTACCGGAGGATCGATCTTCGCATTCGCACTTTTCCCTTCATAAGGAAGGGTCACCTCGGTGTTTCCCGGAATGTCGATGCTTGCAGCCTTATCACCGGCAACCGTATACTGCACCGTGAAAGCATCGGCATTCTTATTAGTAAACTTAATATTCGGTTTACCATCTACCTTAGCCCATTCGACAGTAACGCTCTGAGCCGTTACAAAAACAGATGCTACCAGAAATAGCACCAAGACACCAATAATCTTTTTCACCATATAACTCCTTACAAGAATATTATATCCCTAATTATAGCCATATCTTTTTTTACGTCAAGTAATATGGCCTTTAATTCTTGTGATAAACACATAATTTTTTAGCTATACCGGGTGTAAAACGCCGGAATTTTTATAATCATCATCCTGATTTTATGGTATACTTAGGAAGATATGAATCACCGGCATACCATCCTTGAGTATATTACCGAAGCGCTTCCTGATCGGAGGGCGGCCTTTGTATTTCCTTCGGCAGTACCCGCTCAGTTCTGGGCAAGGGCCGCTGCGGAAGCTGCCCTGAAGCCTATCACTCCGGCCCGTTTTATCGCCTGGGATACCTTTAAGGCCCGATGCTTATCGGTCAACCGGGCGGGAAAAGAGGCGATCAACCGGGCGGTGCGGACCCTTTTTGCCTCGAACCTCCTCAGAGAAAATGCCCGTAAAGATACGCCGTTCCTCACCGACTATATTAATCCGGCGTATGCGGCGTTCTACGGTTCCTTTATCAGCGCCCTTTCAAAGCTGCTGCCCGGTCTTGAGCGGGTGCTGGGCCATTGTGACGCCGCCGGCGTTCAGGAAGACTCCTATTTTGCAGACCTTCGGAGGATTCAGGAGCGGTATAGGGATTTTCTTGATGCACACCGCCTCTATGAACCGGCTTGGAACCGGGCGGCATTCACGCCTTCCGAAGACCGGTGGCTGCTTTTCTTCCCGGAACTTGCGGAAGACTGGGACGAATACCGGGAAGAGTTGAACGCCCTAGCCGAACAGGGAGAGGGCGGTCCCGTCAAGATCGTTCCTTTAGAGGCTATTGCCCCGCCTCATTATAGAAACCAGGGCGCCTCCGAGGAGGCAATCAAGGCTATACTGGGGGAATATGAAGGGCGGTTTATCCAATTCGCCTCTGCCGGGGAAGAATACCGCTGGCTGGCGCTGACCATCCGCCGGCTCTTAGATGAAGGCGGGCTTTCCCTGGAGGACATAGCCGTATCTTTTCCCGGAGCGGAATCTGAACGGCTTATGCAGGTATTCCGGCTCTATGACCTTCCAGCCGGCCTGCGGCACGGGCGGCCTCTCACCGAATATCCCGGAGGGCGGGTCTTTGCGGCCCTGGCGGCCTGTCCGGGGACGAAGTGGTCCTTCCGGTCTCTGAAAAACCTGCTGCTGGATAAAGCCTTTCCCTGGAAAGATACGCTGCTTATTAACGCGCTTATGGATTTCGGGCTTCGGTATCGCTGCGTATCGGGGTTTACCCAGGGCCGTCAAGAGATTGACGTGTGGGAGCGGACCTTTGAGTATCATCCGGTGTCTGAAATAGCGGATTTTTATAAAAAACTAAAAAATGATATCCTTGCTATAGTAAACGCCCGAAGTTTTTCAGACCTTGCCTATAAATGGCATCTTTTCAGAGACTGTTTTTTTGATGCGCCTGCTTTTAACCCTAAAGTCAATGCGATTCTTTCCCAAGCCGTAAAAGGATTGAATGAATTGATTCAAATTGAAGCGCGGTTTCCGATGCTATCTGAGAAAAACAGCGGCGGCGGCAAGGTCTTTCCTGTGTTTCAGGCATATATTCAGGAACAGACCTATGTGTACCAATCGGGGCATCAGGGAATTCCCATATACGATTACAAAGTTGCCGCGGGGATAAGTCCGGCGGTTCACTTTATGATCAATATGAATCAGGAAGACGCCGCTGCGGTGTATACTGGCGGCGCTTTTTTTCTGCGGGAGGATCGCAAGAGCCTTCTGGGCATCCAAGATCGGGATATATCCGGGGAATTCATTCAGGCGTACCGGTTTTCCGCTGCCTTTCCTGTATTTACCATGTCCCTTAAAACCTACAACGGTCCTGCCATACCTCATCGCGGGTTATCTGAACAGCTTGGCGAACCGCTTTCAGGGGATACCCTCCGGTTTCCTGCGGATCCCTACAGGGTTGAAGCGTCCCTAGAGGGCGAACCCGCGGCGCATAACTCTTTGGTATACCCTTCGGAGATACAGAGACTGGGCTGGCAGGCCCTGAAGACCTTACGGAAGCCTCCTTGCGCCGGGGATTTCAGAACAAACCCTATCGAGGACAGGGATCTCCGGTTTGCTCTACAGAAACGGCTCGGTACCCAAACTTCTTTTCGCAAGGTACATGGGGTTTACCCGATCGATAGGGAAGAAGTCCTGCGGCTTACTCCTACGGATCTCAACAAATACATCGCCTGCCCGTTCAAATGGGTCCTGCAAAGAGGTCTTCTCATCCGGGAGAAGCAAACCGGGATAGAAACGGTCGATCAGCAGGACCTGGGAATCCTCTATCACCGCATACTGGAACGCCTCTTTATGCGGATCAAACAGGAGCGGGGGCGTTTTCGGAGAGAAGATATCTCTGCATATAAAATCTATTTAATAGAAGAAACCCAAGAGGCGTTGGCGGAAGCCCGATCCGCAGAAGGGGCCTTTCAGGAATCGATCTACGCTATGCTGGAAAACCGGATTGTGGCCGCCTTATCCGACTATCTTGAATCGGATAAGGCTATCCTGAACCGCGCCGAAATCTTGGGCGCCGAATATCCTCTGCGGAAGATCTATTCCCCTACAGAACCGCTTCTAACCGGTATTGCGGATCTGGTATTGGCATACGAAGACGGAGGGCTTATCCTGACGGACTTCAAGACCGGTTTACTGCCCGCAAAAAAGGATATTCATGCAGAAGAGCGGGATGCCCCCGAAAACGTGCAGATGGCCGCGTATATTGCAATGCTTGAAAACCGTCATGCCGCTGCCGATCAGGATGGCGGCGATAAACCGAAAGCGGTTAAAACCGCGCGGTTTTATTCGATTGATAAACGAACATACCTTCAGGTGGTTTCTGAAAAAGAGGAAAATGAAAAAAAACACATTCCCAGAACCGCCTATGAGAAAGAGGTTGCCGCGGTGGATAAGGTTTTTGCGGCGGTATGGGAAGCTATGAACCGGGGATCATACCAAATACCGAAAAACCCGAAACCCGATATATGCGGAACCTGTAAGGTTTCTTCGGTATGCCGGATTCCTTTCACCGGCGGAAAACCTGAGAAGACCTTCGACCGGGAACAGGCAAAAGATACCGGCGGCTTATAACCGCCATAAAGTAACTAGCCGGCGTATTCCTTATGGGATATAGTTGTTCCCTTTAAGAATACCTCTATGAGGTCCACGGATTGTACGGATTTTCATGGATTATACCGGTTCTGGGGAACTGAAATCCGTGTTAATCCATGTAATCCGTGGACCTTAT
>JAITHW010000005.1 GCA_031279815.1 Treponema sp.
AAAATTTCAAGGAATCTTTGTTCACTACCCTGAAGGATAACGGCGCGATTATGCTGATTATCGCCATGTCCGGCCCTTTCAGTTACGCGATTACCTGGGTTAAACTGCCCGCCGCGTTAAGCGGTTTTATCTTCGGCGTAACCGACAACCCCCAACTGCTGGTCCTGATCATGCTGGGCTTCCTCTTTATAACCGGTATGTTTGTGGACAGCAACGTAAACTTCCTGCTCCTTACGCCGATTTTTCTGCCCATGGTAAGGGAAGCCGGCGTAAACCCGGTACATTTCGGCGTACTGATGGCGACGGTCTGCACCCTTGGGGTTATGACGCCGCCTATCGGCTCGGCGCTCTATACGGTATGCGGTATTATCAATTGTCCGCCTGAAGAATACACCAAATACTCCCTGCCGTTTATGGGCGCGATACTGCTGGAAATAGCGATCTTGGTATTCCTGCCTGATCTTGTGCTGTTTATCCCTAACTTGGTGTTTAAAACCTAGGGCGTGTTCACCCTAAGAAAAAATGATGTAATAAAGGGATGGAACGAGCGGAAAGCAATACCGGGCTGCTTTATTACCCAAACAAATAGGGAGAGGGGCGCACAGGCACGGAAGGCCGCGCCCCTCTCCCTATTCGACGATCATCGTCAGCGCTATTCCAAGCCGAATTGAGCCTTCAAAACCAAAATAAGCGGTTTTCGGAACAGTCCTATCCCTGCCTGGGACCGGAGAGAAAATCCCAGCCCTTCTATATTTCCGTGCCCGATCCTTCGGAAATGGCAATAGCCACCTCTACCTCGGATATGCTGACTCCCAGTCGGCGGGCAATTAAATCCGGGGAAAGCCCTGCTTTGGATAATTCCGCCACCTGTTCCGCTAAGGGAAGAGGTTTGGGTTCTATTTGCCGCTGGGAAACCACAATGCGGGGACCTACCCGCATATTATCCTCCGTAGTCCGGGGCGTATCGAGGGCCGACGCAACGTTTCCCTCTACTCCGGGCGTTTTTTCCGAAACCGCAAGGGCTTCCTGAATCGGTTTTTGAGGAGAACCGGAAAACAGATCAAAAGCTTTAAGCGTTTTTTGGGGGACCGTTGCGGGGAAAGACCCGATAATGCTTCGCTTCCTGCCCAGCTCGGCGTAGGCCTCTTCCTGAAACCGGCGACGATCCATCTCTCGGATATGCACGCCGATACGTTTATCCACATCTTCCAAAATGCTTCGGAGGGTCTTTATCCGTTCTTCCACCAGCAACGCATCCTTATCGGTGGCTGCGTCGATTTCAGCAATGAGTTTATATACCTCTTCCCGGAATTCAGCGAGAAGCTGTTCCGGTCCGGTTCTGCGCCGGAGGTATGCTCTAAAATACACAAAAAAGAATCCACATAACAGAAGACTTGTTGCAGACAATATGATGGACCAATTCATATACACACCTTACGTTTCACTAATATAATTATTAACCATTTATGATATTAACCGCTCATATCAATATTTTTTCCCAAACTGGGATCCCGGACTACAATAAAAGCCTTTTTTTCAGCGTCCCCATGGTCATGGTTTTCCCCGGATTCCCCCTCCTTATCCGGCGGCTGTTCCCTGGATTTTCTGCGGGCATTCCGGTCGTTGATACCTTCCGCGCCGTCTCCTGTGTGTTTGGCTTCATCAACCGCTTGCATCTGCTCTTCTGTTTTTTTCTGGGTCTGAATATTCTGTAAAGATTGCTGAATAGCTAATCCTTCTTTTTGGGACATTTGTAACTTGCCAACCTTATCAAGCTGGGTAAACAAGGTTTGTAGATCAAGGGGTTGTACAGCCATCGGAACCTCACTTTACCGGTTTATTTCTGCTAACAAACGTTAACCTCTGCGCTCTTCAACGTAAAAAGCGATCAAATGTGACAACTACACGCACTGAAACAGGACGCATGACCCGGTACCCTAGGCCTACCATACCGCCCTATCCCGAATAATCCCCTTCCACCATACCGTTATATACTTACAAGCCTATGTTCCGCACCCCTCTTTCTAGTAATAACACCCTCGCTATCCAATCGCCCTCTTTTGAAACCGGGTACCTTGTTAATTGCTGCATACCGATACCGCCGCTTCCTAAAACGGACCCGTCTTTGAAAGCCGTTCTGATATAGACTATCACAATGATACAAGCCGGTCAACTTATTTTTTTGTCTGGCTTTTACTGCCTTTCGGGATTACCCGTTTCCTTTTCAGATGCTCCAGATGGTTACTCCGTATAGCCTGCGGGCCCCCGTTTTGCCTCTTCATCAGGTTCTTCATACTTAATTGCCTTGATGAGATCATTATCGAGTACAAAGGTAATCGCTTTATATTCGTTTTTTACGTCTTCAATCGCATCCCGGATCACCACTTTAACTCCCGGAAAGATCTTATCCGACGCGGAGACCCGCCCCCGGGTTTTGACCGTATTCAGCTTTTCTTGCAGTTTCTCTATATCTTCGGTTACTTGCTTTAAATCCGCGGTCAATACTTTTTGCGTTCCCATTATCTCCTTCAGTTGCTCTTCTTTGTCCGGCGGGAGGGATTTACGCTGTTGCAAAATGTTGTTAAGGGTCTGGAAGTTGAGTTTGGCTTCCTCCAAATCCTTCTCAAGGGCCAGTTTTTTGGTAATAAGATCGTCCAGTTCTTTCTTTGTTTTTGGGTCGATACCGACTTCACAGATGGTTTCCGTACCGCTGGCCGCGCTGCCGATGGTCTTGGCGTTAATCTCTTCGGAAGCCCGGTAGCGTCCGCCGACTATACGGGCGCGTTTACCTTGGCAAACTATCCGCTTATAGGCGTCTACCTGAGAATTGACGATCCCCTCGTTGGCAATCACCATATTCCCCGCTTCAATCACCGCATTTTCAATAAATCGGGCATAGACGGACTTCCCCGTCCGCACCGTACCGGTAGTTTTCCCGCTGATGCCCTTGAGTACGATAATATCCCCTTCCGCCTCCAGTTCAGCTTTTTCAACGGTCCCCTTAACTTCGATATTACCTTGAGCCTTAACGGAAAATCCGTCTTCCACATTGCCGGTTATGATAACCGTACCCAGGAACATAATATTGCCCGTTTTAAGGTTCACATTACCCTGAACGGTGTATACCGGTTCCACGCTGATCTTGCCGGCTGCCAGAACCACTTGACCGGCAATATCCGATAAAATCGTCATCCGATCTTCGCCGACATGAACATTCGAACCAAGAGGAAACTCTATATCTTGACCGCTTTTAGCGGGGATATATTGACCAACCACGCTCCTTCCCATAATTCCCTCTTCCGGGGGTATCTTCTTTCCCAAGGGTTGATCTTTAACCACATTCTGAATAGCATTACTCTCCCTGAAATCGACCCTTCCGTCGTTGCCTTCCTTGAACGGCACTCTGCTTTGTTCGGTTCTAAAATTATATTGTATATAGGCGTTTCTGCCGTTAACCGGCTGGGTGCCCTCAGCCACCAAAACCGGTACTTTATAGCTAGGCCGGTCTACAAAATCCTGAAGAAAACCTTCTTTAATTCCATATACCACCCGGTTGTCTTTCAAAACCCGCATAATGGTCTCTACGGATATATCAGCCCCTCCGGGTCCCGGAGGAATAACAGAAATAAACGCCTTCATATCCTGATCCGTGATGTTCACCGAAACCATACTATCATTGGAGAATTTGCGATTGAAACTGCCGACCCGGATATAGATCCCTTTTGCATTCCTGACCACCGATTGTACCATGTTTTGATCGATGTCCGCCACTCCTTTGTTTTTCAAGGCTTGCATAGCATCCGCCAAGGTCATATGTTTCCCATTACCTATCGGAGCCGTCACTTTAAGATTAGCCCCGTCGTCATTCAAGTGAACAAAAATATCGCCATCTTTATCTACGATAACCTGGGCTTCCGCTTCCGCGATATCCTGTTTTTCTGCCAAAACATCGGTTAACTTTTTAGCAAGCGCCCGGCCATAGGCTTTGATCTTCCAGTCTTTTTTACCGGTTCCTAAAAATCCGGGAAATCCCCGTTCAACAATCTCATAGTCAACCCGTCCGACCGGAAGATTCAGCAGCACTGCCGCCTCCGCTACTGCCGTTTCCAGATTGGAGCCTTCCACATCTACGGTGTGTATGGCCCTATCCGCTTCCAACTGATCCTTCATTAACTGCTGAAGCTGGACAAAATCAACCATAGTTATATGATTCCTTTACGAATATTCGTTAATTTCGACCGGAGCCTGCTTATTGCCTTGGTATGCAACTGAGATACCCTGGACTCGGTTACTTCTAATACTTGGCCTATCTCTTTCAAGGTCAGATCTTCATAGTAGTAAAGCACCAAAATTTTCTTTTCTTTATCCGGCAATTCATTGATATGCTCCACAATGACCCGGCGGATCTCATCTTTCTCTACAATAACATCAGGGTTCAGGCTTATAGGAGACTCAATACTATCCCCTATAGAAACTTTATCATTTTCATCCCCGGAAAACCAGACGTCATTAAGAGAAAGTATCGAAGTACCGGATATTTTCATCATGGTCTTTAGGTATTCATCTTCATCCATACCCAAAGTACCGGCAATTTCCTGATCCGTGGCGGTTCTGCCAAGCTGGGCTTCAAGGGCCCCGACGGCCTCTTCAACTTCCCTGGTTTTCTGCCTTACCGACCGAGGCACCCAATCTATGGAACGAAGCTCATCAAAGATGGCCCCTCGGATTCTCGTAACCGCATAGGTTTTAAATTTAACCCCCTTATGGGGATCAAATTTATCAATGGCATCTAAAAGACCAAAGACGCCGTACCCTACCAGGTCATCAAACTCCACATTATGAGGCATACCGATGGCGACTTTACCGGCCACATACTTTACTAAAGGAGCGTATTGTTTTATAAACGTTTCCCGGATCTTCGAATCCCTGTTTTGGCGGTATTCCAGCCAAAGCTCATCTTCTGTTTTTTGTTCCAGGGGGACATTCCCCATAACCAATCCCCTTATTGAATCCACCGTAAAAACCTGCCTGGAGGCGTGGAACTATAAGACGGCAACCAAAGACTTACTGTGCTATTCATGGTATGCTATCCTCTCTTCACATGGCTCACCAATTCCCTGCCCCGCGGCTCGGGACGTTTCATTCTTGTTTTAACATGGTCTGTATAGTAGATGCCATTTTTTGGGGATCCATTTTTTTAGGATCCATTTTTATTTCATTTTTTTGCGCTTTACCGGTACTCTGCGCTTTTTCGGAACCGGGGGATTTTTGTTTTACCTCATCTTCAATTGAAACACTCCCCACACTCTCCTCCCAAGGCTCCGCCGCCGGAGGAGGCGCCTCCGGCGGTTTTACCGGCGAAGCGGGCGCATCTTGCGTTGCGGACTTAGGCGTCTCCGGTGGAGGCGCCTCCGGCGCCTCGGCAGGGATTTCCTGTGTCCCTTCTTCTTTAGTATACTCTTTTTTGAGGTTCTGATCCAGACCCGCAGCTTCATCTGAAGCGGATTCTTTCATATTGAAAGCGGCGGCAACAGCCTCCTTCAAAGCCTTGTCCTTATCGGTTTCCTTATTTTTATCTTTCTCCGGCTCAGGATTTGCCGGCGCCCCCTCAGATTCTTCGTCTTGTACCGAAATGTCCACATGGGAACCGGGAGCATTTTCTTCATCCCCGCTCTCCTCATCCTGCCCCAGTTGAAGCAATTCGGGTAAAAATATACCGATAAGTACGTAGAGTCCCGCTACTAAGGCAAAAAAGACTATCCCGCAAATAAGGGCCCGGAGCAGGACGATCAGAAAACTGCCGCCGCTGATCATTCCTATAAGGACAGACAGAATAAACGCGGCCCCGGCAACAATACTGCTTATTTTTACGTTAAACACCTTCGTGATCCTCTGTTATGATGTCCGGCCAAGACCGAAAAGCCGCCGGAACATGGCCGGAAAACCTCCGTCTTCCCGGACTTCGGTCTTTTCCATACGATCCACAATGTGCTGAACACAGAGGGACGCCTTACTCTTGGGGTCTATGACCATGAACGGCTTCTGCCGCAGCACTCCCTGGGAAACCACCGCATCATCATAAATAAACCCCAAATAATCTACCTTGAGATTCAAAAACTGGCCCGCAATATTGGTCATTCGGTCGGCCACTTTTTTCGCTTCCGCAACGGTTTTTACCCGATTAACCACCAGTTTAAGCCCTATGTTGAGACTGTCATATTCGGTGGCGATTATTTTGATGAGTCCGTAGGCATCAGTAATAGCCGTAGGCTCCGGGGTGGTGATGATCACCGCATCGTCCGCGGCCTCGATAAAATCAAGCACATTGCTGGAAACTCCCGCGCTGGTATCCACAATAATAATATCCGCCTCGGAAAGAGAGTCCAGTTCATTGACGAAGTTCTGCCGTTCATCTTCGGTAAGATTGGCAATCCTGGAAAATCCTGAAGCTCCGGCAACGATTGAAATGCCGTAATCGGTTTTTTCCAGAATTTCCCTCATGGTTTTCTGCTTACGCATCACATGGTACAAGCTGTAGGTGGGAGGCATAATACCTAGGATGACGTTCACATTGGCAAGTCCTAAATCCGCATCCATAACCACCACTTTTTTCCCCAGCCGGGCATAGGCTAAAGCCATGTTTACGGATACATTGGTTTTCCCTACACCGCCCTTACCGCTTGCAACGGTAATAATCCGGGCTTTCTTAGCCTCTTTGGGCTTAACCGGCACAGGCCGCTCTTGGGAACTGTTCTTTTGACGCATTATCTGCCGTAATTTTTCAGCCTGGTCTTCCATTACCTATCTCCATTGAATTTGTTCGGATTCATCAGTGGGGAACCGGGCCTCAATCTTTGCCCTATTGACCTGGAAGCCCTCAAGGTTGATGAGAAACCGAACTATTGTAGCTTTCTGTATATTACTAGGAACTCTCTGACCATCGGTAATATAAGAAACCGATTTTCCCAAATCCGAAAGGGCGCTGATCACGTTTCCTACCCGTATGGTCTCATCCAGTTTTGTAACGATCACAGACCGATAATTAAAGGGTTCAAACTGCCGTATTATTTCTTTAAGATCGCTGGATTTGGTAGTTGCCGCTACCGCAAGGTACAGCTCCGCCTGGGTTCCGCAGGCATCCAGAAGCTGCTTCATTTCCCCTAGTTTCACCGAATCTCGGGGGCTTTTCCCAATAGTATCAATCAAGATCAAATCGGTGCCTTCCGAATACTGGGCTATGGTTTTTTTCAGATCCTCGTAGTTTTCCACATACGAAACCGGCAGGGCCATGATATTGCCGTAGGCTTCTATCTGGGCTTTGGCGCCTATCCTGAAGGCATCGATGGTGATCATCCGCACCGAAATGGGCCGCCGGCCGGAATTTCCAATCCCGTAAATAGCGGCCAATTTAGCAATGGTCGTGGTCTTGCCGACCCCGGTGGGCCCCACCAGCACCATAATACGGGGCAGCCGCTGAAATTTTTCTTCTTTATATACGGCGATACTTTCACCGATCCACTCAAGCACCTTATCCTGTACGGTGTTATAGTCGTTAAGCCCATCCAGAGAAAATTCTTTTTTAATACGATCCAGAATATTTTGACCGTAGGCAGGGGAAAAATCATTGATATCCAAGATCTCTTCAACCCGGCTGATGGTACTATGTTTTTCACTTTGCACGGAGGAAGTAGTGGCGGCGATTTCTTCTTTTAACTGCCGTACCTCTTTCAGCACCTGTTGCAAGGCGCTGCTTTCCCCCTTATTCGCGGGACCGGCGGCATCAAGAATTTTTTGTTTTTCTTCATTAAAATCCAAAGGCGGCTTTCGAGAACCTGTTGGTTCCGGGCTGAGAGAAATCGGTCCGGAAGAAATACCTCCTTGAAACGTCCCGGGTTTTATCACATTGCTTGAGGTAAATCCGGTCACTTCTACCCCGTCTTTTGCAAAAAGGCCGAAAATTCCTCCCATCCGAATATTCTTATGGTACAGTATTGTTACTCGATCGCCGTATTTCATACGGATTTTATTGAGACATTCGGTGTAGGTTAAGGCTTGTTCTACAAAATACTCCATGACTCCTCCCCTTAATGATCCAGCCTTATGACACCCACTGCCTCCAGCGTAACATCAGCCACGATTTCCGGTACCGAGAGGACCGCCAATTCGGGCAGTTCCCGTTCGCTGGAAACTTTCACAAGATACCGGGCCGATTCGGAACAAACAATAATGGGAAACCAGCCATGTTCCTGTATCACCGCTACCGAGCGGGCCAGGCTTTTTATCCAGGCGTTTTGAACCGCAGGATCCAGAGCCGACATAATGCCCCCGGAACTGGTTTCTACCCGGCTTTCGATGATCTTTTGTTCCAGGGACGGATCGATGGTCAATACATGCAGTACCCGCTCTTCGTCGGCATAACGGTGACAGATCTGCCTGCCCAGGGCTTGCCGGGCCTTTTCCGTGAGAAACCGGACATCCCTGGTAAGAGGCGCAAAATCCGCCAAAGCCTCCAGAATAGTCACCATATTACGAATGGATACTTGCTCTTTAAGAAGTCCCTGGAGGACCTTCTGTATGTCCCCAAGACTAAGGGCTTTCTGGCTTTGAGCCTCTTCCACCAACGCGGGGTATTCTTTCCGCAGGGTGTCGAGAATGGCTTGCGTTTCCTGACGGCCCAATATTTCCGACGCGTGGGTTTTAATAATTTCCGTCAAGTGAGTGGCGATAATCGAAGGCGGATCCACCACGGTATATCCCGCCCGTTCAGCTTCGTCCCGTTTGTCCTCACTGATCCAGACGGCAGGAAGTCCAAAAGCGGGATCCCGGGTCTTTTCACCGGGCAATTCTTCCCGTACCGTGCCGGGATTCATACAGAGATAATACCCCATGCGGATTTTGCCCCGCCCGGCATCGACCCCTCGAATCTTGAAACAATACTCCGAAGGCTCTAACAGCATATTATCGATAATTCGGATTTTAGGTATGACCAGACCTAATTCCAAGGCCGATTGCCGGCGGATCCCCTGGACCCGCTCTAACAATTCCGCCCCCTTATCCTTATCAACCAGGGGAATAAGCCCATAGCCTAATTCCAAAGAAAGAGGATCCAAAGGCACCACCGGAGACATCTCGCCGTTATCGTCTTTCGGTTTCTTGGTATCCGCGGATTTAGCCATCATTTCGTCAAAATAGGCTTTCTTCCGCTGCTTTTGGCCGATGCGGTATGCGTAAAATGCGATGATAATTCCCATCGGGATAAGCACGTACCAGGGAAAACCTGGAAGCAGGGCAAAACCGAACAGTACGACGGCGCAGATCCAGTAGATCCTGGCGTCCCGGGTGAATTGGGTGGAGACCGCTTCTCCAATAGAACCGGGGGATGCGGACCTAGTAACCACGATACCCATAGCGGTAGATACCAGGAGCGCGGGAAACTGAGAAAGCAGCCCATCCCCAATGGTAAAAGACATATAGGTTCCTACGGCTTGAGAAAGAGGCTCTCCATGAAAGATTGCCCCAATGATGATGCCCCCCAAGGCATTGAGAACCGTAATGAAAATGCCTATTTTCACATTGCCGGAAATAAATTTACTGGCCCCGTCCATAGCCCCGTAAAAATCCACTTCCTGCTGAAGTTCCTGCTTCCTGAGCCGGGCTTCCTCTTCGGTGATGGCCTGGCTGTTAAGCTCCGCTTCAATAGCCATCTGTTTACCCGGCAAAGCATCCAAGGTAAACCGGGCGGCAACTTCGGAAACCCGGGACGCCCCCTTAGTGATAACCACCACCTGCACGGCGATGATAACGATAAAGATGATAAAGCCCACCACAAGACCTTCGGTTCCGCCGGAACCGACCACAAAGGAGGAAAAGGCTCGGATCATTCGCCCGTCAAAAGCCGCTCCTTTGCTTAGAATAAGCCTGGTGGAGCAGATATTCAAAGCCAGACCGAACACAGTAACCACTAAAAGGACTGTGGGGAAAAGACTGAAGTCGGTAGCCTTTTGGGTGTAAAGCACGATGAGGAGGATGAGGAGGGACAGGACCAGGTTCAGCGCCATGAAGGTATCCAATAATACCGTGGGAAGCGGTATGACGATCATAATCACCACCATCACCACACCGAGGGCGATAAAAACATCCCTGGGATCCCCTATGAGATTTCCCGCTTTGTTTGTGTTATTCGCTCTTACCGCATCAGCCATACCTTATTCATTTCTCCTTAGTGTATAGTACCGGTTATGCCTGTTGCGTTTTCCGGCGTTCTTCATTAATATGCATCACCTTGCTCAATATCTGGGCTACAATCTCCCAATACGCTGCCGGCACCATGTCCCCTACCCGGGCCTCCTGATACAAAGCCCGCGCCAGAGGCTTATTCTCCATGATCGGCACCCCGTTTCGTTCCGCAATCCGGCGGATCATAAGGGCGGTCTGATCCTCCCCTTTGGCGGTAATCTGGGGAGCAGCCATATTTTCCCGATGATACTCCAAGGCGATCGCCAGGTGGGTCGGGTTAGTGATAACCACGTCGGCTTTAGGTACATTCCGCAGCATATCCCTGGTCATAATCTCCTGCATCCGGCGGCGAAGCCTTGACTTAATCAAAGGGTCTCCATCCAGTTCTTTCCGTTCCCGCTTTACTTCCTCCACCGACATTTTTAAGGACTCCCGGTACTGCCACCGCTGAAACATATAATCAGGAATCGAGAGAAAGAGCAAAAGGAGCGCCGAGATGATGAGCATCCTGATGGCAAGGTTAGCCACCGTGGTTATCCCGGTCCATAAACTCGCGGTTTGCAGATTCGCTAAGACTTCTATCTTAGAACGGATAAGAAAGAAGGCTACCGCTCCTATAATCAGCATTTTAACAATAGATTTAAAAAAATTAAATAGCCCTTCCATTGAAAAAAGGGTTCGTTGGAAATATCGTCCCAACCGGGGAATAATCTTGGAAAAATTCGGAAGCAGCGGTTTGGTGGTAAAGAGAACCCCCACCTGAATCAGGTTTGAAAAGAGAGCCGCTATCACGGCTACGATAATAATAGGCAGGGCGAGGCGTATATAATACAAAAACGCCACCCCCGCAATGGTTTTATCCCTGGTAGGGTCTAATTCAATCACTCGGAGCAGAAAAAACCGTACCATTTCCACACAGATTCGCAGCATGGAAGGGGCAAGAAAGAGAATAACCAGCGCGGGGAGCAGTAATCCCAAAGCGCCGATGAGCTCCTGGCTTTTGGCAACCCGGCCTTCCTCTTCCCTGGCTTTGCGAATCTTATATTCCGAAGGCTCTTCGGTACGGCCTTCATCCTCGGCGGCAAACCATTGGAGGTCGATATTCAGCGCCCGAAAGTAACTGGGAGGGAGCCGCTTGTCTAAACGAGAAATTCTTTGAGAAAAATCTTCCCATTGCTTCTTTCTCCCCGCTCCCTCCTCCCTCATTGAACCTCTCCTACCGGAACCCCGATCTGAATATACAATGCCTCTAGGGATCTGAAACCCGCGTCCACCACTTGGCTAAAAGCGTCCGCCATGAAGGGCAGGGTAGCAAAGATGAGCATAAAGGCTGTGGTGATACTGATAGGGAACCCTTCGGAAAGAATATTAATTTGAGGGGCCGCCTTGGAAATCAGTCCTGTGGCAAGAGAGGTTAAGAACAGGGTTCCCAAGATAGGCATAGAAATAATGATGGCATCCATAAAAAGCCGGGAAAGCCCTTTCAACAGCATAGTAATCACCGCTTCCCGGGCTTCAACCAGATCAATGATGTTTATAGACTGTAGGGAACGCCAAAAACCCCCGAGAAAGAGTTCTTTGAACCCTCCGATAGAAAGAAAGACCAGCATGGCTACCAGGTTAAGGTACTGACCCATCAGGGGATTTTCTATTTGGGAGAGGGGATCGAAAGTTTCCGATGCCCCAAATCCCATTTGAAGAGAAAAGAATTGACCTGCGGTTGTAAATGCCGAAAATATAATGGTAAGGAAAAGCCCGATGATGATGCCGATAATTGCCTCTCCTATCACCAGAAAGATAAAGGTAAGTCCATAGGGGGCTAAGTCCCAGGCGCTTACCTGGGCCGAGGGAAACGCTGTATATGCGGCGAAACCCGCCAGCCCAAGTTTCGCAGTCTGGGGAATCGCGTCGGAAGAAATAAGCGGCGCGGTCTCTATCATAGCCAAAGCTCTGACCGCAATAAGGAGAAACCCTGGACCATAGCCCAATATTTCTTCGATTATACTGCCATAATCCACCCTAGTTCATACTCCTCTTTATCGCGCCATTTCCGGAATCCTCTGAAACAGCCGCACCGTATAATCCCCCAGAGACGTAAACATCCAGCCTCCAAGAAATGCCAGCACCAACAAGATGGCGATGATCTTGGGGACAAAGGTGAGGGTCTGTTCTTGAATAGAAGTGGTGGCTTGAAGAATAGCCACCACAAGCCCTACTGTGAGAGCCGCAAAAAGCATGGGGCCCGCCAGGAGAAGCACCTGAAAAACCCCTCCCCGCAGAAGGGTGGTAATCTCGCCAATACTCATGTGTTACTCCTACACAAAGGAACGAACCAACTGATCGGTCAAAAGCCCCCACCCGTCAACCAAAATGAAGAGTATGAGCTTGAAAGGCATAGAAATCATGACCGGCGGCAGCATGATCATCCCCATAGACATGAGGGCACTGGCTACCACCATGTCGATTACAATAAAAGGAATAAAAAGCAGTATCCCTATCTTGAAGGCTATGGTTAATTCACTCAAGATAAAGGCCGGAATCAGCACATACGTGGGTACATCGGCCAAGGTTTCAGGACGATCCAGCCTCCGCATAGCCATAAATAACCTGATTGTATCGGGATTCGACCGCATCTGGTTATACATGAACAGCCGCAGAGGAGCTTCAGCCTCCCGGTACGCTTCTTGTACCGAAATAGCGCCTTCCGCCAAAGGCCGGAAGGAATTGTCGTAGATGCTTTCAAAAGTGGGCCACATGACAAAAACGGTCAAAAAGAGCGCTATGCCCATGAGCACCTGATTAGGCGGAACCTGTTGAAGTGATAAGGCCCGTTTAACAAAATCCAGCACTATAGAGATTCTGAGAAAACTGGTCATCAGGATAAAGATACTAGGAGCCAGAGACAGAATTGTGATAAGCAGGAGGATTTGAAGGGAAAAAGCGACTTCCTGCCCGGATTCGGGATTTCTAACGGTTAAATCAATAAAAGGAACCCCCCCGGGGGACCGAGGGGCGGGAATACTCATGGTTCCCGGAGTCGACATATCTGGAAAAGGCAGAGTTTGCCCTTGAGCCGGGATGGAAATCAACAGGAAGCATACAAAACATACCCCCAAAAAAGCATTCTTATACATAACTTCAAAGCCCTCTCAACCGTTCCCGGCGTTTTCGGACATTTTCCGCCTTAAGGTTGGGTTGAATCTCCGAAGGCTCCCCCCCACTCAAACGGCTCAACAGATGAGCAAAATCCGGCAATTTCCCCGTCCCTGTTTCGGCGCTTTTCCGGGATGCTTCCAGCAACATAGCGTCCACCGTTTCGATGTCCGTTATCTCGGATATGAGAGAAACCCCTCCCTCACTGGCTCCTACAAGCCATGCTTTAGATCCCACAGATACTACATGGACAAACCGGTTGGAACCAAGATGAGCTCCGGCCAGTACCCTGAGATGGGGGTCCCTCTGTTCCTGATGTCTGGAGATCCTTTTCAAGAAAAACACAATCCCATAGATTGCCGCGGCGGCCAAAGCAAGAACCAGGATCATCCGCAGGATTGTAAAAAACGACGCCCCCTGCCGGACGGAAGCCCGATTACCGGTTCCCTCTCCAATAGGGATATTGCGTTCCGCGGATTGAATAGGAGAAAATCCCGAACCGGCAACAGGAGTTGACTCAGACCAAGGTTCCTCCGGCGCCTGCGCGAATAATCCGCTATTCCCCCGCAACAAAGCGCCGACGCTTAACGCTATAACCAATACTATACGAAAATATTCCAGTTTTTCCCTTCCCAAGTACAAACCGAAATGTTTGCGAGGTGAATACATTACTTATATTACCCATCCCAACCGTGTTATTCCCAGACGGCCTTACCCTGTCTGAAAAAATTACTCGGCGATTTATCCGTCATTCATTCTTTCTGACCGGGGAACAATTTCCGTAACCCGGACGCCGAAATTTTCATCAATAACCACTACTTCACCCTTTGCAATGAGCTTATGATTAACCAAAATATCCACGGGCTCACCTGCAAGTTTATCCAGCTCAATGATGGTACCTTCCCCCATCCCTAAAATTTCCTTGATCAGCTTCTTGGTTCGGCCCAATTCTACAGTCATTTCCATGAAAACATCCATGATAAGACCGATATTCCCCTGCTCCTGAGCTGTCACATGGGGCGTAAGATTCGGGAACTGAACCGATTGCACATTAGTTGACGGCCCCGTCATATTACCTCCTGTACCTGCCATACTTCCCCCCCCTTTGGAGGCTGCGGGTCCGGCAACTTGGGGCTTCTCCTTGGTAAGTGCCTTGGCGATACCCCCGGCCGCGCCGGAACCATATATTTCCCAAAACTGTTGTGCATTTCCATCTCCAAAATCAAGCTGATAAAGAGCGCCGGCAAAGTCAGTGCCCGGCAAAGCCACCACCGCCTTAGGCACACTGGTAACTTCCGGAGAAATAGATGCAATAGACTTATTACCGGTTTTAGCGGTCAGTGCGGTAATCTGGGTCCCCACCAAATTGGAGACCATCTCCCCGATTACCGAGAGAGCCATCTCATCCATTTGAATATCATCTTCATGGGTCATGTGACTGGCAATACGTTTAGCAGTCTCTTCCCCCATAATGAAAAGGTGTTCACCAGGAAAACCGGAATTAAAATCCGCCTTAACCGCCGTAACCGTATCGGGAAGTTGCTCAAGAAAGGCATCCCGGTTGGTAAAAGATACTTCAGGACCTTTCAAAGAAACCGTTAAAGAGGTCAACTGGGAAAACGTAGTGCCCAGGGCATCCGCAGAAGAACTAAGGAATTCCTGTAATGCCTTGCGTTCGCTTTCGTTACCCCCTGCCGCCGCGACGGACGTACTCCCTTCTTCCTCTCCTGACAATAATGCATCGATTTCAGCTTGCGAAAGCGCGCCTTCGCTCATACAATATCCTCCCCCTCGGTTACGATATCTTCAAGATCCGTTTGTCCAAAATCCGCGATTTTTTTGGTAATCTGTACCGCCATTTTCTTTCCAATAACCCCGGGCCGGCATAGGAACTTACGTTTATTCCCAATATTAAGGGAATAGGGGTCCCCAATCCGGGTATTGTAAAGACAAATTACATCGCCCGACTGTAGGGCCAATACATCCCCGACAGATACCGGAATTTTTCCTATTTCAGCTACTACATTAACATCGACGGTTGCAAGCTTCTCCTTGAGTATATTCAGATTTTCTGTGGTGGTCCCCCGGCGCACCGAAGAATACCAGAACTGAGCGGACAGTTTCCCGATTATCGGTTCGATGGTCAGGTAGGGTATACAGAAATTCATCATCCCCTCCACTTCCCCCACTCTGGTTTCCAGGGTTACGAGAACCACCATTTCCGTAGGGGGCACTATCTGGGCAAACTGGGGATTGGTATCAATCTGACCCAACCGGGGTCTGAGGTCTATGACGGTGGTCCATGCCTCCCGCATATTTCCCAAAATTCGCACAATGATCCCTTCCATAACCGATGTTTCGATGTCCGTAAGCTCATGTTGAGCTTTGATGCCCTCTCCGGTACCGCCAAAAAGCCGGTCGATAATAGAAAAAGATATGGTGGGATCGATTTCCAAAATGGCGTTTCCCTTTAAGGGGTCCATATTGATAATCGCCAAAGTAGTTGGAGTCGGAATAGACCGGATAAATTCTTCATACGTGAGCTGATCCACCGACGCCACATGCACATGAACCATACTGCGAAGCTGGGCGGAGAGGCTGGTGGTGGTTAAACGGGCAAAAGTCTCGTGCATAATCGAGACGGTACGGATCTGTTCCTTAGAAAATTTATCGGGCCGTTTAAAATCATAGATCTTAACCCGCCGGGGAATTTCCGCGGCGGGTTTGAAATCTTCAGTTTCGCTATCGCCCGCGTTTATCGCGGTGAGTAACTGATCTATTTCATCCTGAGAAAGAACTTCGGTCATATCCGCATTATAATCCAATAATTATGAACATTCAATCCAATCATCTGTAAATTTCAAAAAAAATTAACAATATTTTTTAGAACCCTGTCAAAGAGTGTTTTTGAAAAAAGAGCGGACGGTTCCCGGTAAACAGATTTCGTATCCCCCCGTCTGATCGCCGCCGGGAACCGCTCTTCCAGGTATTAAGTTTCCATAGTTTCAAGCTGCTTAAAGAAAATATTCCGCGCTTTGGCGGTATTAAGCATCTGGGTATTAAGAAGTTCTATGATCTCCCGCTTGAGCTGCAGTTCATTTTCAGGCTGCAATTCCGCCGCGTATTTGGTTCTGAAAAAACTCCGTACAAAATCTTGGAGTTCCACAATCCGGGCGGTTAATTCGGTCGCTCCCTGAGCGTCATTTTGATCATACCCGATGACCATTTCTACAATCACCGCGTGGGGGGTCGGATCTTTGGTCCGGGTACGCACCAAGCCGATGGCGCTGAACATAGAATACTGGGGCCGAGTCCCAACATAAGGAGAATTTTCCGGGATTACGGTCTGAGTTTTCCCCCCCTTATTGAGAATATTATAGGTTATCACCGCTACTGTTACAATAAATATCAAAGCCCCAAGCCCTATGGCTGCAAATTTGAGTAAATTAGGCAGCAGAGCGGCCAAACCTAATCCTTTTTTCTTCTTAGAACCACCGCCACCTTCCTCTTCGGCGCCTTCAGTGTCCAGTGCGGCATCTGTTTCATCAGACATTTCTATTACCTCCATTTGCTTATAGCATATCATGTATGACCGATATTATGAGCTGCTCCAACCCAAAGGTTAGAGCTTCCTGTTTCATCGACGGCCTTTGCGTCTTTCCAGGCACTTATAGTCCAGTACGCCCCATACTTGACTTAATTTCTATTTTAACCCAACCGGGGAGTATGTCAAGCTATTGCTCTTATTACTACCGTTGCGGGACATAATCCGGCGCCATAACCTCCTAAAGCCTATAAATGGCCGTCATCAAGAATGATGATATCAACCCGGCGATTATAAGCCCGTCCGTCAGGGGTGTCGTTGACGGCTATAGGTACCGTATCGGCAAACCCCGCCACTTGAAAACGGTTTTCTTCAACCCCCAGATCGGTCAGAAAGTGGAGCACCGCTATGGAACGGGCGGTGGAAAGTTCCCAGTTCGATTCCCAAGGACCGTTCGGGTCTACCTGCTCCGCATCGGTATGGCCTTCTATCCTGAATTTTTTGCCCTTTACTTCATCGGAATTCAAAAGTCCCGCCAAACGGAGCAGGATATCCCGGGCTTCTTCTATATTTATCCGGGCGCTGGCAGGAGCGAAAAAGACATCCGAAGCAAGGTTAATCACCAATCCCCGTTCATCATGGGTTACTCTGACTTTCTTCGATTTAACTTCGGGACTGAAAATGCTCATGGCCTTCTTCAGCGCGGGTCCCAAATAGTTCCCCCTGTCCATAGAGGGGAGGGAGTTAATAGTGTTGCCCAAGGCCACGCTTTTACCCTCCGAAAGGGTTTCCCCCCCGGTGGAAGAACCCATGCCTATATTGGAGAGAGCGGAAAGCAAAGCCGCCAACTGCCCGGGCTCAACCTCGCTCGCGTCGAAAAGGGCGACAAAAAAGCAGAGGAGCAACGTAACCATGTCGGAATAGGTAACAATCCAATCCCCTTTTACTCCTTCGGATTCTTTCTTTTTCTTTGCCATTTCATAACCTCAATAATAATAGTATAGCTCAAAAACCGTTTCGGCAATACACCCTTAATCTCTCAGCACTTCCTGTTCCACCGACTTGCGAGTTACCGGATCGAGGTATGAAAGGAGCTTTATGGCCAAGACGCGGCTGTTCTCTCCGGACTGAATCGAAAGAATACCCTCGATTTCCATTTCTTTTATCTGGCTTTCCGCGGCATCGAAAGTCTTCAGTTTCCCCGCGATAGGAATACAGATAACATTAGCGATGATGGCGCCGTACAGGGTGGTCATAAGCGCGACCGCCATGTTGGGTCCCAGGGCGCTTTTGTCTTCCAGGTTTTTCAACATGGCTATAAGCCCGACGACCGTACCGATCATCCCAAGGCCTGGCGCCAGGGTTCCCCACATATTAACTACCCCGGCTTTATTACTATGCCGAGTCTGGATTTGACTCAGTTCCAGTTCAAGGAGGTCCCGGATGATCGCCCCGTCGGTACCGTCTACCACAAGGCGCATCCCTTTTTTCAGAAACTCGTCGTCCAGGTCTTCAAGTTCCTCTTCCAGCGCCAGCAAACCCTCCCGCCGGGCCTTGTCGGAGAACGCCAAAAGTTTGGTGATAATCCCCTTTTCATCAAACTTGGGAATCTTGAACCCCAGCCCCATGGTTTTCCACAATCCCACGGCCTCGGGCATACTGGAGAAAATGAACAAACCAAGATACGAACCGACGCAGGTCATAAAGAATGACGGAAGGTCCGCATAGGAGAGAGGCGAACCTCCGGAGGTAAAAATCGCCATGAAGATCATGGAAAAACAGCCGCCTATTCCTATTATCGTCGATATATTCATGCCCGATCACTCCTCATTCTTGAACGCCCCGATAAGCCGGCGGTACTCGACGAT
>JAITHW010000057.1 GCA_031279815.1 Treponema sp.
ACGGGCCGGGCTAAGGAGGTTCCATTTAAACAACGATAAACTCAGAGAGCTGATCAGCGGGATAGGAATAAAGACGCTAAAGAGGATCAGTGCCGGCAAAATAAAAAGAAGAATAACACGTTTATCCCTCAGCATTTTTTCCATAGAAATGCCCTCACCGTTTCCCCTTGGGAACATGATTTGCTATCATCCTTACCCCTTGGGAAAGGATTGGACTTGTTCGGAAACTTTAGTTTCCGAACAAGTCCATTAATTACTATAAGACACTATTGCCATTCAACCTTTGCAAGGTTATTGAGATTCTGAAATACCCTGACGGGATCTTCACCGGCATAACAGCGCTGAACCGCAAGGTTGAATTCATTTCCCATACCAGCTCCAAGAGGATTATCCCACGGAATATTGCCGTAGTTGGCGTTATCAATGCCATTACTCAATTCCATAACCACAGGAGGTATTTTACTGCTGTTGACAGGCAAATTCACACTGGCCACAAGCGCTCCCATTTCCGCAAGAACAGCCATTCGCTCAGGAGAAAATATCAAGGCCATCAAGGCTTCGGCTGCAGGCTTATTCTTCGTGCTTGAGGAAATTGCGAGAGCGTTATCATAATTTACCATCCAGTCATTGCCACTGCCCTTGCCACCTGAAACCATGGGGAAATTGAAAATACCAAGATCCTCCCCAAGTCGACTCTGATAAAGAGCAATGTTCCATGCGCCGTCAAAGGTCATGGCTGCCCGACCGGAAGTAAACTCAACCTGGGCTTCATCGTACTTCATTGAGTTGATATTAGTATTAAATACACCAGCTTTAACCATTTCCTGCAATTTTTTCCCGGTTTCCACAAAGGCCGGATTGTCAAAATTGGCTTTATGACCAACCACCACTTCTTCATAAAGAACGTTGCCGTTCATCCGGTTAAAAAGCATCATGTAGGGTATAGCTCCCGGCCAGACATCCAAATTACCGCATACTACAGGTGTAATTCCTTTTGACTTGATAACGGCACACGCCTTTATAAATTCATCATAAGACTTGGGGATTTGAAGGCCATTGTTTGCGAAAATTTTTTTATTGTAATAAATAAGTTCGGCGCTCTTGATTAGGGGAATAGCGTAGAAATTTTTCCCAAATGTAGCCAAAGCGATGGCTTTGGGGCTGATAGACCTTTTCAACTCCGGCGTGGAATCTACAAAACTGTTGAGAGGCGCAACCCGCCCTGCGGTAACGTATGGCTCCAAACGACCGGTTAGATAAGTCTCAAAAACATCCGGTGTCCTGCCCGCCGCAATTTCGGTGGTGATCTTTGTGAGATACTCGTTGGAGGAACCGGCAATATTAGTGATTTCCAGTTTTACGTTTGGATATTTTTCCTGAAAAAGCCTGACATTCTCCCTCATCCAAGCCGCTCGTTCATTGGAAGGATCCGCATCATTGAATTGATGCCAGAACGTTAAAGTCCCGGAAATACCGCCTGCTGAGGTCGATGATCGCTGATTTCCACCGCCAGCGAAAACAAAGGCGGAAACAAAGAGCAAAACCACCACTAAAAAACATTGTTTTTTTCCTGCCATGAATCTTTTCATTTGACTTCTCCTTATATTTAGAAAAACATGCAACCGGTTGCATTATGATGATAATACCACCGGAATTTCAATTTGTCAACAATTATTTTTAATAATTTGTGAAAAAAATTATGCCGACTCCCGCCTTACCAGACTGGGTTCAAGGATGCGATGGCAAGGCGGCCTATGGGGATCGGCTATTTTTTCAAGCAGCTCGGCGGCGGCAATTTTACCCATGTCGAAAATAGGCTGATGTATGGTGGTAAGAGGGGAGCGGCAGATGGCGGCGGGTTTGATATTATCATAACCCAAAACGGAAAGCCGGCCCGGAACAGGGACCTTTTGTTCGATTAACCGGTTGATAATGCCTATAGCTACATTGTCATTGGTAACAAAGAGCATAGTGGGGATATGGTCGATCTGTTCTTTCACCAGAAGAATGGGCACAAAGTTGTACCCTTCATTCTGGGTTTTGATACCGCTGTAGTGCTTCATCTTAATCGAAGGGTTAAGGGTATCCTTAAGCCCCGCTATACGGTTCGTTATTGTTTGATGATCGTAACCGGTTATCACAATAAGCTGCTGTTTGTGACATTCATTAATAAATTTGCCGGCTATTTGACCGCCTTTGTAATTATCCACCGCAACACAGGAAATTTTCCGTGATTTTGGGATACAATCCATGAGCACAAAGGGGATACCCCGTTTTTCAAGCAGGGATATGGACTTTGACTTTTCCGATACCGGGGCCAGGAGTACGCCGCTTACCCGGTTTGAAATCATGGAGCGTACCAGTGATTCTTCACGTTCCGCAATCCAGCGGGAGCTGCACAGAAGCATGGAGTATCCGGCGTCTGAAATAACGCTGTCTATACCCTCTGCCATCTCAATAAAAAAGAAATTCGAAAGTTCATCAATAATTACACCGATGGTTTTGGTCGAACTCCCGGCCAGGCTTTGGGCCAGATTGTTCGGGATATATCCTGAACGCTTGATAAGGGCAAGGATTTTCTCGTGGGTGGATTTTTTTACCAGCGAGGGATTGGAGATAACCCGCGAAACGGTAGACTTTGAAACGCCCGCTTCCCTGGCAATGTCACTAATGGTGATTTCCCTGTTTTTCAGTTCTTCCATTTTCCTTGACATACATGATAAAACACACTAGGATATTATGCAACCGGTTTCAATGAACGCCATGGAAATTTGTACATTGCTGCCTTATCATTCTCCTCCTGCTGTCGCGGTCGTCGGGGATATATGCCTGGATCTCTATTACTTCACGGGGAAAGAAGGGGCTGAAGTTTCGGTGGAGACCGGCATCCAGTCCTATTCTGTTCTGGAGACCAGGCAGGATCTGGGCGGAGCCGGAAATGTTGCCGCCAACTGTATGAGCCTTGGTGCAAAGCGGACCGATCTCTATGGCCTTTTGGGAAATGACTGCTGGGGGATGATCGTCAGGGATCTGCTTGCCCGCAGGGGGATCGGCTCCGAAGGGGTGGTGATTCAAAATGAAGGCTGGCAGACCCATGTGTACCACAAGATTTATAAAGGCACAGAAGAGCTTCCCCGCTATGACATGGGAAATCAAAACCGGCCCCTGAATGAAAAAATAGACGCCCTCCTCAGGATACTGGAATCCAGGCTGGACGAATATCAATGCGTTATTATCAATGAGCAGGTTCCTTCAGGACTTCATTCCCCCTATTTTCAGGAAAGGCTTGCTGCTCTTGCCGCAGCCAACCGGGACAGAGTGATGTGGTTTACCGATTGCCGCAAGTTTAATGATCGCTATAACCATACCATACGGAAACTTAATATACGGGAAGCCAGGGATATACTCGCGGCAAACGGAGCGGAACCGAGGTATTTTGATAACGCCGCTTCCACTGCCGCCTGGCTTTATAAACACTGGGGTCTTCCGGTGGTACTGACTTTGGGGGAAGCGGGCGCGCTGGTTCAGGATGCGGCGGGCTGCAGAGAGATAAACAGCATTCATTTTATAAAAGAGATCGATATTGTGGGCGCGGGGGACGCTTTCCTTGCGGGCCTTGTTACCGCCTGCGGCGCGGGGCTTACCCTTGATGAAGCTGCGCTGATAGGCACATTTTCCGCCGGGGTCTCCCTGGGCAAGTTATTCGAAACCGGTCATCCAACCGCCGAAGAAGTTATCGCCCTGGCCGAAGAAGGTGATTTTAATTACCACCCCTGCCTTGCCGTGGACGACGGCCTGGCCCAATACGCTCCAGAAACGGAGATTGAAATAGTCTCACGGGATTTCAGCGGATGGAAGGGGTCCCCTCTGAAAGCGGCGATATTTGATCATGACGGTACGATTTCGGTACTGCGTCAGGGCTGGGAAGAGGTAATGTACGCCATGATGGTTGACTCTATTACCGGAAGGTTTGACCCTTTACCGGAACGAATTCCCGATGCCCGGGAAATGGCCAAAGTGCGGGAAGCGGCTGCTTCCCTGATTGAAAAAACCACGGGAATACAAACCCTGGCCCAAATGCATTTCCTGAAAGATTTGGTTGTTTCTTTCGGGTATGTGCAGGGCGGCGATGTACTGAGTCCGGAAGAATACAAGGCCATATACAATACAGCCCTTATGAAAAGCATAGAAAAGCGCGTCCGCCGGGTGGAAGAAGGAAAACTCAGTCCCGCCGATATGACTATCAAGGGGGCCGTTTGTTTTTTGCAAAAACTGGCGGCTTCAGGAACAAAACTCTATCTGGCAAGCGGTACGGATCAGGAGGACGTAGTCAGGGAAGCCCGGAGCTTGGGTTACGCGCATCTTTTTACCGGAGGCATATTCGGCTCAGCGGGTGACATTAAAAATGATCCAAAGAAGCTGGTGATTAGAGATATTGTTGCCGGAATTAAAGACGGCGGCGGCAAAGCGGCGGAAGTGGCGGTTTTCGGCGACGGTCCTGTAGAGATGCGGGAAGCAAAGAAAGCGGGCTTTCTGGCGGTTGGCGTTTTAAGCGATGAGCAGCGCCGCTGGGGCCGTAACCGGAATAAACGGGAGCGGCTTGTTCTGGCCGGAGCGGATATCCTGATCCCTGATTTCTCCTGGGGTGATGAACTTGCCCGGCTTTGTGGCTGGGAATTATCTGGAGGGTAATCCTGTTGTCTTTTGATCGCCGCAAAATGCGTTATTTTCCCCTGAAAGAACGGATCAGCAAAGTAACAATCGCATCCACCTGTATCTCCCCGGAAACCTGGGATCATCCTATCCCGGAAGAACTGCGGTATAAAACCGAAGGCATTGCCGATGCGATTATTCGCGCCAGGGAGCGGGGCGCTTCAGTCATCTGCGCCTTTGGGGCTCACGCAATCAAGAACGGTTTGGGCAGGCTGCTGGGGGAAATGCTTGCGCGGGGCTGGTTTACCCATCTTGCCTCCAACGGCGCGGCGGTTATTCACGACTGGGAATTTGCGTTTCTTGGAAAAAGCAGCGAGGACGTGCGGGCAAATGTGGCGGAAGGCCGCTTCGGTACATGGGAAGAAACGGGGTTGTATATAAATCTTGCCCTGGCGGTT
>JAITHW010000105.1 GCA_031279815.1 Treponema sp.
CGGCTTGGGGCTCAGGAACGGGCAACTGAACAGGCCGCCCAGGCGATTTGCGCGGGAAAGATCGCGCGTCCCTGGACCATACGGCCGGTTTCACAGGGGATCAGCAGGCTTTTTAAAATAGGGAAGCGGTTTTTCCCAAAATATTACCAGGTGACTGATGTATGTAACGGCTGCGGCTCCTGCGGGAAAGTATGTCCCGCAGGGGCGATTACCCTTGAGGGGGGACGCCCGGTTTTTTCCGGGGACTGCGAACACTGTCAAGCCTGTTTCAACTGGTGTCCCCAGCGGGCGATCCAGTACCTGCGGCTTAAGCCGGACACGCCCAGGTATCACCACCCGGAAGTAGCGTTCCGGGATATGCTGGGGGACGGGAACTAGCCCCAGCCCGACGGATTGCCTCCACAGAGAGGCTCTGCCGGAGGCGCATACAACCTTGTTATGCGAAAGGCAGGCTAAAATTATTTAAAGCGGCTTCGCCGCTAGGAGAAATGATATGAATAAGATAATTACACTGTGTGGAAAACCATGTTCTGGAAAAAGTTATAATACTTTTTGCTTCTTCATAATTATTTCATACGCAAAATCATTCCAAATATAGAATTCTTCAACATAATGCCCCGCAACTAATATCGGCACATTCAGGACAAACATATAATACTATAACGTCCATCTGTTGTATCAGGTTCTTTTTTGAGTAATAATTTATCGAAACCGCCGTAAAACCCCGCCCTTTAGGGAGCTTTGCGAAAACCACGCTATACCCCCTTGGCAGGTATCGTTGAAGCAAGAATCCCCAACCTTTAGGCACGGGGAGTGTTAATAAAACATCCCATATAATCATCATGGTCGCCAAATTCATTTATTAATATACTTAATAATGATTTATCCCTCTATGCCTGTAGCTTTCATCGAATACCGGCTAAGAAATCCGAATACCGGCAGTGCGCCGGACATTCCCAACAGAAACCGTTTGTTTTTCATCTTGAAAAACCCCTTAATTGATACGGCGAATGGTTTTACCCTTTCCAATCGCCGTTTGATTTCCCCGCTCATACGGGCAGGGGGCTTTGCTATAAAAACGCCGGACCCTCCATTACGCGAACCGAAGCGGCCCGGCGGTTTTTCCGGTTTTTTCTATGTATCAAGAGCCAATATTTTTTGTGCCTTCAGGAATATGATGCTGCTTATGATTTGTAAAGATTTCGTTGTCGAAAGTCATGTTGCGCGGATTTTTATAAGGTCTATGGTCCACTACGCCATTTTCATCTATGTTGTTTGTGTCAAACCATGTGGCATCAAGATAAAGCGTTTTCCCTTTGTAAATAAGTGTAACCCAAGCGTGATTTTGTCCTGATACCTTTTGTATATTACTAATACCCTCGATAGTAGCGGCAGTAAGCCGTTTAATCAAAAGATTGGCATAACCATCGCAAACGCCTTTTAACGGCTGTTTGCCGTTTGGCAGGGTAACAAATTTTGCATGGCGGCCAATTGCCGGATAATCGTAATCCATATCTTCCGCAACAGAAAGGAGTACGCCGTAGACCTTGTTCAAAGACGGGTCCCCCCGCATCTCGTTCAGTTTTGCTTGGGAGACTGCTATATCATTGTAAAAATCAAGAGAACAATCGGAACCGCCATGGCTGTGATAGGCAGGTTTAAGTTTCCAGTCATGTATCGCTCCCGATTGAGCGGGATAAAACGCCCCGTTTTCCGCAGGCGTTTCATCATAACTATAAATCCGCTGAAGATTAAGCGAGCCGTCTTTCAGGAAGTTAAAAACAAACCGGTCTATTCTAAAGTTTAAGAAACGTGCCGCCTGTGAATTAGTGCCGGATTCATACGATGTCTCAATAAGATTATCAATGGATATGTTTCCGCAGATATCCTTATATTCATAAGGAATACCCGTTACCTCAACCGGAATACCCTTAAAAAAATTTGTTCCGCTTAAAAATGGCGGATATTCTTCAGGCAGAGCGGAAACCGCCGTGTCCGATGTGCCGGTTGTTCTTTGAGTTGGATTCTTTTCAGGCGCTGTTGTACTCAGAGGCTTTTGGCTTGAAACCCCCGGCGTCGAGGGCTTGTGTTTTACATACTCCTTTTTAGCCCATGCGATTTCACCTTTCTTTACGAGACGGATATGACCGGATGCGGGCATTATATAAACCGCTGAACCTTCTTCGGGGAGGCTTGGCGCGGACGCTATCTGCTTTGCCTGAGTTGACCAATCAAATGGATTGCTTTCTGTCCCTAACAATGGATTGCCTTCTGTCCCTGCCATGGAGTTTGATGGTGAAAGGTTATTCCATATACTGCTGAGAACTGTTTTGATTTTTTCAGGCACCGCAGGCACCGTAATAAGTATGCCCGCGATGAGTATGGGTACAACAAGGTATCCTCCACTGCTTTTTTTACCTGTTACCAATGTAAAACTCCTTTTTAAAAAACTGATTTCAAAAACTGAAAAAGAATACTACGCCGAAATAACAGCGGCACCGAGCGCATACGCGGCAACTATATTCTTCATGTTCTTCATAAGAGAACCTTTCTTAAAATCTCAAGCCTTTGGGTTTGAGAATAAGGCTGCCGGTATTTACGGCGCTGCCTTATACTGTATAAGACCCCAGTAGGTAGGATTACCGTCCTGACCGCAGGATATGGTGATTGTTTCGATCCCGGAAGGTATAGTAAAAGGCAGCTCGAAATTGCCCGTCTTTGGGTTCTTGGTAAAATAATTCCATTGACCGTCAATAATTATTGCAAAAGAATTATAATCCTTTGACGAAAGGATAAACGTTTGGGCGCTCCCCGCTTTGAGCGTACCGGTCAAGGGCGTAAGGATCCGCGTATTAGGAGCGCTGTCATAAGCACTCAAAGTGTGGGGGTATTTAAAGAGGGCGGCGCCGAATCCCTGATAGCCCTCAGCCGCTTGTATAGTAAAATCAAGGACATGTCCGCCCCCGCCGGTGTCCATTCCCAGCAGTTTATGGATTTTGAGCGCCCCGTTGTTCCGGGGAGCGTCGAATTGGTCTTCCAGAAAATAATACCGGTAATTATCCGGCACTTTGAAATAAGACGCCTTGAAGTATTCCAATTCCTGTTCGGTGATCTTTTTCTCGGCAAACAGTTTTTCAGCCCCCGGAAGATAAGTCTCTTCAAAGTCCTCGATATAGATTTCTTCCTGTACCTGTTCAACATTCCGCTGCCGTGCGGAAATATATCCCGTATACTCAGCCGCGTCGGGAACACTGAAACTGAATGCCGCGGCGCCCTTCTTTTCTTCCTGCCATGACGCGGCGTTTGCGGTTCTTCCCCCCTGCTTTGCGTATACGCCGCTTGAAAGGATCACGCTGCTGTTGCGAAGGGTAATCTCAAAGGCAAACTCGTTGTTTACAAGGTTACGGTATTCTGGAATGCCTGTTTTAAGCTCAAGCCCGTACCGGAAAAACACCGCCGGAATATAGGCTTCCCGCACAAAGTCCTCGGCAGTGAGAGCCGGCGCGTAAAACTGATACTGCTCTTCCTGGGGCAGGTGGGAATAGAGGAAGGGCCGGGGATCCAGGAAAAGCCAGTCCGTTGAATACCGTTTAATGAATGTTCTGTATTCCATGGGTCCCGCGTCCCAAGTTACGTCAACCAGATACCAGCGCCCGCCGATTTTGACCCCGTTCCATGCGTGGTCGTAGGAATCTTTTTTGATTTTCCTGGTATACCCGAAACCCTTTGAATAGCCTGTGATGCCGATAGACTCGATTCCCGCAAGTTCGCACATTTGATTCATAAGGTTGGTATACCCTGAACACACGGCTTTTTTCTTTTTCAGCACCGACACATAATCCTGATCGGTAATCTGTCTATCTGAAAAATACATTTCCGCGTCATAGGCGATATTGTCGCAAATCCAGTCGTGGAGGATTTTGGTTTTCATAAACTGGTCGGACACGCCTTTTATCAGAGACGACACCACTCCGGGAAGCGCCGCGTCCGGTTCCAGGAATACCTGTTCCATAAGGTCTTCGGGTACCTTTCTGACTCGCGGATCCATTCTGCCGGTTTTGTATTTTACCACTGAGGAATCCCCTGAGGCGTAGCGTTTCAATACGGCGTTTGCCTGACCCGCCAGTTTCGAGTCCGGTTTCGGCTGTTTCGTGTAGGCATACAAAAACGCGCAGTTTCCCTGATCTGCCGCTTCTTTTATAAACTCCGCGATTCTCTTTGCCGCGGTAAAGTCCGCAATCGCCCGGTCATAGTCATTTTTGAGGCAGTACACATACCCGCGGACTTCCAACGCGATAGGGTCATTGGGAGCGGTTTGAAGCGCGGCGGTAAGGTCCGCGATGGTCCGGTCATAATCTCCTTTCGCTCTAAATGACCGCCTGCGGTTATGTAAG
>JAITHW010000228.1 GCA_031279815.1 Treponema sp.
AGGTCTATTTGACTTTTTTAGTATACAACAAGATAGACAGGAGGTCAAGAATGTTGTTACAAAACTTTTTTGTTGCGCCTTATGCCTTTAGGCAGGGGTTTTACGGCGAACCGGATAAGGAGAATTAATGAATCTGAAGATGCATGAATTTTGGTTTATCATAGGAAGCCAGGATCTTTACGGAGCGGAAACCCTGAAACAGGTTGCGGCCCATGGCAAGATAATGGCCGATGCGCTTGATACGGACCCGCTTATTCCCGGAAAGATTGTGCTGAAACCAACGGCAATAAGCCCTGCGGCAATCCGCGGTTTGTTCGAAGAAGCTGCGGCGGCTCCCCTGTGCGCGGGTATCATCACCTGGATGCACACTTTCTCGCCTTCGAAAATGTGGATTCAAGGGCTTGCAATGAATAAAAAACCGGTCCTGCACCTCCACACCCAGTTTAACCGCGATATTCCCTGGTCAACGATTGATATGGACTTTATGAACCTCAATCAATCGGCTCACGGCGACCGGGAACACGGGCATATTTACGCCCGTATGGGCCTTCCCCGTAAAGTTGTCGCAGGTTTTTGGGAGAATCCCGAAGTGCGCCGCCGTATCGGCGTCTGGATGCGCGCGGCTGCGGCCCGTCTTGAGGGTATCATACATCCGGCGGTGCGTTTTGGGGACAATATGCGGGAAGTTGCGGTCACCGAAGGAGACAAGGTTGAAGCGCAGGTTCAATTCGGCTGGCAGGTGAACACCTGGGGCATCGGCGGCTTGGCCGGACTTTACCGTTCAATATCCGATGCCGAGGCGGCCTCCCTTGTACAAGAATACGAAGAGAAGTACGATGTTTCCGCGGAAGCCCGGGAAGGCGGCGTTTCCCGGAACGCGGTTCTTGAACAGGCAAAGATTGAACTGGCTCTGAAAAAGCTACTCCGGCATGAAAACGCCTGCGCGTTCACCACAACCTTTCAAGACTTGCACGGCCTTCCCCAGTTGCCGGCGCTTGCCGTTCAGCGGCTCATGGAACAGGGCTACGGTTTCGGCGCGGAAGGGGATTGGAAACAAGCCATGCTTGTCCATGCCGCAAAGGTGATGGCAGAGGGTCTTTCGGGGGGCGTCTCCTTTATCGAAGATTACACGTATCATTTTGAGCCGGGGAAAGAAGCGGCCCTGGGCGCGCACATGATCGAAGTATGCCCTTCAATAGCCGAAAAGAAACCCTTGCTGGAAGTACATCCCCTCTCAATCGGAGGTAAAGCGGATCCCGCCCGGCTTGTCTTCAACGCGGCTCCGGGCCCTGCGGTCCTTGCTACGCTTATCGATTTGGGCGGCCGGTTCCGCATGATTCTCAACGACGTGGAAGCCCTCAAGATCGAACAAGCTATGCCCGCGCTGCCGGTTGCCCGGGTATTGTGGAAACCCTTTCCGTGCCTTGAAAGCGCGGCGGAAAGCTGGATTCTTGCCGGCGGCGCCCATCACTCGGTCTATGCCGCCGCGCTTACCGCGGAATATTTTATAGATTGGGCTGAAATGATGCGGATTGAATGTGTGCATATCCATAAAGAAACCAAGCCGGAACGCCTACGGGACGAACTGCGCTGGGCCGAAGCCTATTGGAGCAGATATGGACGTGTATAAAACCCTGCGGGAAGAGGCCTTTGAAGCGAACCGGGACATCCCCCGGCGGAATCTGGCGATTTATACCTGGGGCAACGTATCCGCGTTTGATCCTGTCAAAGGCATCTTTGCCATAAAGCCCTCCGGCGTGGCCTACGATGCGCTCACCCCCGAATCAATGGTGATCCTGGATCTGGACGGGAAGCTTGTTGACGGTATCCTGAACCCGTCGTCGGATACCAAGACCCATTGCGTTCTGTACCGGGAATTCCCCGGCATCTGCGGCATTACCCATACCCATTCACCCTATGCCGTTGCCTGGGCGCAAGCCCGCAAGTCCGTCCCTGTGTACGGAACGACTCATGCGGATCATGGGGCGGAACCGGTTCCCTGCACCGGCGTAATGAGTCCCGAAGCGGTTGAAAACGATTATGAGCTTGAAACGGGCAAGCTTATTGTTGAAACCTTCAGAAAGAACGGCATCAATCCCGGTTATTTGCCGATGGTTCTGGTGGCCGGTCATGGCCCCTTCACTTGGGGGACCTGCGCGGCGCAATCGGTTTATCACGGAGCGGTTTTGGAAGAAATATGTAAGATGGCGCTGTTCACGGTGAGCCTTGACCCGCTGGCCGATCCGCTGCCGGAACACATCATCCGAAAACACTGGGAACGGAAGCACGGACCCGGCGCATATTACGGCCAGAAATGAGCCGCCTCCGCCCTGCTGCGGTATGGCGCCGGGCGGTCGTAGACCTCCGGGCGCCATAATTCTTTTGCCGGCGGAATCCCAGACTTTTTTAGTCACCCCTCCAGCACCGCGGTAATTCGGGTCAGCACCTTCTCCCGATCCAAGGGTTTGACAATAAAACCCTTGGCGCCTATAAAGATTGAACGTTTAATCAAATCTTCCCTTCCCAAGGCGGACACCATAAGCACCACCGCATTTTTGTTAATGGCAATTATTCTTTCCAAAGCGGAAATCCCGTCCATTTTCGGCATGGTAATATCCAGCGTAACCAGATCTATATCCTCAAACCCTTCCTGGTACATCTCTACTCCGATGGCCCCGTTTTCCGCGACATGGGCTATTTCAAAGCCCTCGGAAACGAGAATCTTGCTAAGCTGCTTGGCAATAAACGCCGAGTCATCGACAATAAGAACCCGGTAAGGTTTGCCGCTTGTTTTCACTCCATACATACATCTGACCTCCATAATAATATTATTTTCGGTATACTTGTTTTAAATATTTCCGATTCTTCGGTCTTTCAATGCTCCCGTTCATATAAGCCGTCTCAACTTACGGTAATGGCCTTGGCTTGTTCCAAGAACGAGGCGATACTCCCGCCGGCCTCACTTCATGCGCGCGGCCGGTTAATTCAGCGGGTGTCCGCCGAAGTTTTTCCATAAAAATAAAATCCTCTTTAATTTAGTTCTCAGTATACTACGGTAATTTTTGCCGGCTGCTACAAAAATTTTTGGAGCGGTTCCCCGGGACTTATTCTTTCAAAGCACGGCCGCGGAGGTCCCGGAATAAATTACTTATGTGAAACTCCGCGGTTTTCTGCTTCTACTAGGGCACGATATGCATCTGAATACCGCTTATGGGACCCTTTTCGCTTCTGCCGTTTTGCCAGCACGCGGCGTAACAAACGCGTTTACCCCGATCCGACGAGCGGAACTCCTTGAGGTGGGGCGTGCGGGTGATGATGTCGCTTTTGAAAAACCCCGATATGTCCGCTGGAACCGGCTCGTCCGGCTCCAGGAATTTGATGAAGAACACCGCACCGTTATACCCATAGGGAACCGCTTTCCTGCCGGTTTCCTCCACATGGAAGTCGATGCGGTGTTCTCCAGAGTGAACCGGGCGCACGGAAAACGCGATATGCAGGTCCGGCCTATGGATAAGCGTTTTTGATCCCTCCGGCACATGAATCCCCAGGGCCGCACGTCCGTTGTTACCCGCGGCTTTGTTGCAGCGGATTTCGGCGTTCACATAGTTCTTGAACTTGGAGGAAAGCGCGGTATGGAGGGTATTCTTCAGTTGAATGTCCTCTTTAGCGGCCCGATCTCCCTCCGTTATCTGCAATACTTGAGCATAGTTTTCGGTATCGGCCTTCAAATTGTCGATATCCGCCTGAACGAGTCCCCAAGCCTTTGCGTTGCGCCCGGCGACATCCGTAAAGTTCCGCGCCCACAGGAGGAACTCCTGCGCCTCTTGGGGCATATAGTAGCAGTGTTTTTCAGTCATTAGGTACTCCTATAAAAATTAGGGAAGGCACACGCGCCTTCCGGGGAATCCCGCGGCGGCTCAGGGACGGAAAAAATTGATAAAAAAATGATGAATTCGGGTCTCAGATACTTGACACGGCGAGAACCGTCCCCATAGTTGGCGTGGCGGCGTGGCGGCGTGGCGGCG
>JAITHW010000232.1 GCA_031279815.1 Treponema sp.
AGGTCTATTTGACTTTTTTAGTATACAACAAGATAGACAGGAGGTCAAGAATGTTGTTACAAAACTTTTTTGTTGCGCCTTATGCCTTTAGGCAGGGGTTTTACGGCGAACCGGATAAGAGGGAGGATAACGAATGATTAATTATGCTAACTTTATTAAGGAGGAGGTGTTCCTTAACCATTACCGGGGTGAGGAGTTATTGACAAATATATCGACCCTTGAACCCTTTACCACCCTGCCACCCTATTGTATCCCTATCAGCCAGATGGATACCCGGATGAAGAGGTGGGCTATGCACTCTGCTGACCGGTTTTACCGTATTATTCATACTACGGAAGTAGGGGTATATTGTAATTTGTATGAATACTTCTACGGTACGGAGGTGAAGGAGTTACTATACTCCTCTACTGTCAGCCCTTGGATAGACTCGTTATCCCCGATAAATATCAAGAGGATAACCTATTCATATCTCAAGAATAACGGATACCCCGTCAACCCTTTAATATCCCCTGACGGTGATGACCTTTCAGATTCCTTCGGTATTGAAATAAAGGATGAAGAAGTTCAGGATTTATTTATAGATATGTACCTGCACTATCACGCTAACCGGTATGTACCCGATGACTGGGGCGTTATTCCCGAATACGATATGGATAGGGTTGAGAGGCATTTACCCGCCTTATCCAGATTGGGGAATGTGAAGGTTGAATTCGACCATGACCGCTTCCCTTTCAACGTTCTCCCGTTATCTATCGCCCCTCCCCATATATTGAAGTTTATAGCTTCTAATACGGAGGCAGACGGGGAGTATCCCGGAGTGTTTGAGGTTGAGGGTAAGTATTTGTACGATATGACCGGGTGGTATGAATATATCCGTACCGATGAGTATAACTCCCTGCTATCGGCTAACCCTATCCGAATATCCCGTAACGATATAGATGAATATATCTATACTCATAAGAATAAGTACCTCCTTAGAGGGGTGAAGGAGCATTATAACCTATTGGATTACATCACCTCCCTTACTGATTGTATAGATGGTTTACCCGTAGATAATCTCTATCAAGATACCCCTTCAGATTATTACAGCGAATCATCCCTGCCCGACCGTTCCGCGGTTATCAACGTACCAGTTATGGATAAGGGTTTATATATCCTCTCCCACCTGAAAAAGATTACCCTTATTCAGGAAGGTAAACCGGTAGTAGTCGACTGGAAGCTGGTGAATCCTGTTCAAATAGGAGTACCGGTTAAATGTAAGGAAACGGGTGAGGTTAATAGGGTGATACGGGATGTAACCCTGAATGTATCGGTAAGGGTGTAGTATAACCTTTATCTACACCGCTCCTACCCTAATTTTAACCTTAATATACCTTCACTGGCTGCCTTGTGTTCTCCGGTAACGTGGCTGCGGTCGAAAGCGCGTTCAAAGGCGCGGTCGATGCTCTGGAACACATCCTTGGGTCCACCGCAGCCGTAATCCCCTGGAGAATCGACCGCATTTTTTCAAATGTATTCAAATGTATCGAGTTCTACCCGTACAGCCGTTTAAAAAGAACCGCTTCGGTATCCGCTGCCTTTTTCCTCTTCCCATAAACCCGTACATATACTATTTCATATAACAGGTACAGGTACACAGCGCGTTTTCATAACCGTGCCGCAGAATAAGCCGGTAATTTTCCGGCGTTGGGCTGTTCAAGGTCGTTTCATAACCGCGTACGAACTGCGCTTGTTCCGGGGACATACATGATTCGATTAATTTCCGCTTTGCCGCCTCGTCAATCTTGCTGTCACTGGCGATTTTCTCCGCGGAATTACCGATATTGACGTATAAGCCCTGATTCTGTTTCAAAACATTGGCAAACAGCTCGCGGCTGCGGAGGGCTCCCACTTGATCCATCGTAATATCCAGGAGCCGCTTCAGATTTTTCGCGGAAGAAAAACCGTTCCGGTGCAAATACCCGCTTGGGCAGGAGGCGTTACTGACAATGAGAAAATCCGTACCCTCTACAAGCCCTCTGCCCGGTTTATATAAGGCTTCAATCCCCATATTATCGTACACCCCGCCGTCCCATAAGTAATAGATCGATTCACGCGGCTTTTTGTTCCATTGATATTGAGCCGCGTCTAATTTTAACGGGCCTATCAGGATGGGAAAACCCGCCGATGCCGCCGCGGCACCGGCAATAGGGAAATTAGGCTGATTCACATAGCCTATCTGATAATCCCCCATTTGACGCTTGCTGAGTCTGAAATTTTTACCGGTTTCAAAGGTGGTACAATTAATTTCCCAAACCGGCGTATCCGGCAAATCCTGTAAAGAACCGGTGATGCGCCATTTATCCTCCATAACCCGGGCAATAAGCGCGGCTTTGTTTCCCCAATACAGAGGAGAAAACGGCAGTTTCAGCAGCGCCGCGGTTTGAATGTTGTTGTTTAAGACGGTCTTCTCAATATCGGGCAGTACTTTTTCAAGGTATCCCTCATTAGAAGGCCATACATGGCGGTTCTTGGCGAAAATCAGGGCGACACAGAGACTCGCGCCTGAAACCGAGGATATATGCGTAACCTGACTCAACAAACCCTTTTCCGCCAGGCCCTTGAATACCCCTAAATGAAAAACAGTCGCCCGGATACCCCCGCCTGAAAGCGCTATGCCGATCTTCATATATTACTCCATATTATGCCTGCTATGATAACCTTACCGTATTATACCCGGAGCCCGCTTTATGAGTCAAGAAATTGTTTATGCCCCGCCCGATCACTGCCTGCGGGTATGAATTTTGTATAGATAGAGGTCCATCAGTATAGTTTCCAGTACCGCGCCGCCTGAACGGACGAGAACATCATATTCCGCGGTCAGGGACAGACAGGCATCCGCATTGTAGCGCCTGCTTGCCCGCTCATAGTCCTTCCGGGCTTTGGCAGAGGCTAAACCAATCTTTTTAAACTCAAAATCGTTTGCCCTGCCGGATTCGACCGCGCCGGTATAATCCCGGAGTTTCCTGAAACACCAGGCGAGGCCCGCCAATATAGCCGGCGGCGATTCCTTGGCCATAAGAAGCGTATGGAGCGTTGCAAGGCTTTTGGACAAGTCCCCTTCGGCAATACGGGAAAACAGGGTAAAGGCCGATTCTTCTCTGGTATGGGAAAGCCATTTTTCCGCTTCTTCGCCGGTTACTGCTCTGTCTTTGCCCAGAAACAGCATAAGCCGGGAACATTCCCTCCGGAGCGCGTCGGTGTTGTTCTCTACCATTTCCAGAATGGTCCCGATCCCGTCTTCGCTTATCCGATACCCGGCGCGCTTGAAAAAAGAACTTACCCATTCAATTTTCCGGTTTTCAAAAAGTTCCCAAAAGATACGCTTATTCCCGGAAGAAACCGGCGCCTCCAAACCTTTAGCAAGGCTCGTTGCTTCGGAGATGAGGATGAGCGTGGTATCATCCTGGGGATGCGCCATATAGGACGCAAGGGCCTCGATCTCCTCCTTTTTTTTAAGTGCATCCGCGTTCTTAATCAAGATCAGCCTGGCAACGGCAAAAAGGGAAGCGTTTTGTAATACAGACACTATATGTGAAACCGGCGTTTCTCCGGCATAAAAAGACATTTCCTCCGCCGCGGATCCGCCGGACTGTTTGCTTAATCGTGCCCGGATTTCATTGATCCCATCCTGTTTCTCGCCGATTTCGGGGCCGAGGAAAAGAAAGCATCCGCCCTTAGCCATATTAGTAGGAGCGGATGACCGCGGCAAGACGGCCCAGAATCCGGATATCCTGGCCGCAATAGATCGGGGGATAATCGGGGTTTTCCGGCTGCAAACGCACCCGGCCCCGCTCCCAATAGAACCGTTTCAATGTTACTTTATCGTCCGCTTGGACCACCGCAATTTCTCCATTCCTTATGTCCGTCTGTTTTTCCACAACCGCCGTATCCCCGTCCAAAATACCCGCCCCGTCCATGGAATCCCCCCGGACCGTAAGGGCGAAATAGTCTCCGGATCTTTTCAGCAGAGAACGATGGAGGGTAATGAAACCGTCCGGGTTTTCCTCCGCCATGCCGGGCCGTCCTGCGGCGATAATTCCCAGGACCGGAACTTTGATGAAGTCCGCGGCATTGCTTATTTTTTCGGTTTTGAGGAGCTTCATGGTTCTCGGATGCCTATACTCATAGGTCAGGCAGCCTTTCTTTTTGAGAGCCGACACATGATCATAAGCGCCTTTCACGGAAATGCTGAAGCAGGCTCCTATCTCCCGGATAGTCGGCGGGAAGGCATGGGCGTCAAGGTATTGGGCGATGAAGGTCAATACTTCCCATTGCCGCCGGGTAGGTTCTCTCACCGTTCCGTCCTTATTTTATATTTTTTTAGTTTGTTATGGAGATTGCTTGGATAGATGCCGATCGCCTCGGCAGTCCGGCTTATAATACCGTCGTTTTTGGAAAGCTGGTATTCTAAATACTGTTTTTCAAAGGATTCTTTTGCACCGGTATAGTTCAAATCCAGGATATCCGAAAAACCGGTTTCAGGGGAAGCGTTAGGCTGATTCTTCAGAGTTGCAGGGCTTTGCTGTAGCAAGTCCATTAAAGCCCTCTCGCCTATATGTCCCCCGGAATGTAACACCAAAATCCGTTTTGCCAAATTCTGAAGCTCCCGGACATTTCCAGGCCAATGGTAGGCCCTCAAGATCTCCAGAGCGCGGGTATCGAATTGAATTTTGTCCCGATCAAAAGATACTCCCCCGATCTCCTGTAGAAAATGAAACAGCAGGAGGAGTATGTCGCCGGATCGTTCCCGCAGGGGAGGCATATAAATGGGAATCACGTTGAGCCTGAAAAACAGGTCCTGCCTGAAACCGCCTGTTTCACATTCCTCCAATAGATTCTTGTTGGTAGCCGCCACGATGCGGACATCCACTTCTATGGTTTGTTCTCCTCCGACCCGTTCAATCTTCTGTTCCTGAATAGCCCGGAGAACCTTAGCTTGCGCGGCGAGGGACATATCGCCGATTTCGTCAAGAAACAGGGTCCCGCCCGCGGCCAGCTCAAAACGCCCTTTGCGGCTTGAAACCGCATCGGTAAAGGCTCCTTTTTCATGGCCGAAAAGTTCGCTCTCAATGAGGGTATCCGGGATTGCGGCGCAATTTACCTCCACAAAGGATCCGCCTGCCCGGCTTGAGCCGCGATGAATCGCCCGGGCTACCAATTCCTTGCCGGTACCGTTCTCCCCGGTAATGAAGATCCTGGCATCGCTGGCCGCAGCCTGTTTTATCAATACCCTGACCTGTTCGATTCCCGGGCTGACCCCGATCATCTCATCCCTGTTCCCCAGACCGGTACTGTTTTTTAGGTTCAGGTTTTCTTCCCGCAGGCGCTGAACCGTCAGAGCATTACGGCATACGGTCAATACCCTATCCAAAGACAGGGGCTTCTCCAAGAAATCAAAAGCCCCCAGCCTAATGGCCCGCACCGCCATATCCACATTGGCGTGTCCCGATATAACCACCACCTCAATATTGGGCCGGATACTGCGGATCTTTTCCAAAGCCTCCAATCCCCCCAGTTTAGGGAGTAAAACATCAAGAATGACAAGGCTGGCTTTTGTTCGGCTTAACAGTTCCAGCCCTAACACCGCGTCCTCTGCGGTATGAACCTGGTAGCGTTCATCTTCCAGAATCGAAGCAAGGGTCTGCCGGATCCCCGGTTCATCATCAATAATAAGGATACTGGTCATAACTCCGCTTTTCTCCCTTCCAAAGCTACGCTTTCATCTTCGGCCGCTTCGGGTACTCCAACTCCCATTTCATCAATGGGTAAATCAATAAAAAAGGTGGTTCCCACTCCTTCCGCGGAATTGAACCAGACGCTTCCCCCATGATCGTTCACAATCTGTTCCACAATGGATAAGCCTAAACCGGTTCCCGACTTTTTAGTGGTAAAATAAGGCGTAAAAATCTGGGTTTTCTCTTGGTTGCTGATACCTTTTCCCGTATCTTTGACGCTTAGTCTACAATAACGGCTCTCCCGTTTTTTGACAAGATCCGCGCGTATTTCAATGGTTCCATTCCCGTTCATCGCGTCGATTCCATTGATGATCAGGTTGGTCAATACCTGGGAAAAACGCTGCGGATCCATTTTTACCGAAATATCCGGTCTGAGGTGGCTCGTATTGAACCGCACCTTGGGATGGGAACTGCGGTAAGGGGAGATAATTTCTTCGGCAAGTTCCCATACTTTAGTCGAAGAAAGGGAAGGCTCCAGGGGCCGGGAAAGGGTTCTGAATTCAGTGAGCATCGTGGAAAGACCCTCGGTTTCATGAATGATGGCCAGCATGGCCTGTTCGATAATTTCGCCGATTCGTTCCGGTTCATTCCTCCATCTCCTAAGCACCCGTTCCGCAGAAAGCTTGATCGGAGTAAGGGGGTTTTTTATCTCATGGGCAAGCTGCTCCGCCATAGTCTGCCAAATGGAGAGTTTTTCCGCTTTAATCAGGGAGGCTTGGGACTTTGCCAAGCCTTGGACCATGGTATTAAAGGATCGAATCAAAGTCCCCAGTTCGTCTTTGGGCCGAGTCTGGATATGAATCGAAAAATCCCCTGCGGCTACCTGACGGGTCGCTTCGGTAAGTTCCACGATAGGTCCGGTGATCTGCCGGGTAAAGGATATGGCGATGATCAGAGTCATAAGCAGTGTGGGAAAGAAAAAGATACCGTAATACAGTATCAGTAAGGGATTTACCTTGGTCATTAAAGAATTAATGATCTCGAAACGGAGCTTTTCATTCTTGATGGTTTCTACCGCGCCGTCGAATCCCGTTCCTAAGTTGAAACTTATGACCCGTAAAATCTTCCGGTCAGGGTACATAACATACCGGACCCTATCCCTGTCTCGGGGCATTTCCCGGAGCGCAAAGCCCTGCTGCAGACTGGGTGGAACGTTGAGTTTGTGATCTTCCCCGCCAAGGAACCCCTGCATTTCCCAACTCCCATCCTCTTGCAGCACAAAATCCTGAATCGCGGTAATTCCTTCCGGAAAAAGGGGCGGTTCCCCTTCTGCCGGCCTTTGGGCGCTCGACCGCATAAGCTCATTAAAGTCGTTTTTCTCAGCCAGAACCTCAAACCTTTCCAACTGAGAAAAATAGGTGCTTACCGCAAATTCCTCGGCAAAATTTATTGCGTCGTCCACATCAATGGTCCGCCAAAGACGGGCCAATTCGGTGATAGACTGGCCGGTTATGACGAAAACCGGTATGGCCGCAAAGAGGACGATGAGGCCGAAGTACGCCAGAAGACGGACATGAAACCTGCTCCCAGCCTGCCGGGTAATCAGATCCCGCAGCAGGCTTAGAATAGAAACGGCCAAAAATAATAATAAAACTCCGGGAATAGTGAAAAAGATGACTAAAATGAAGATATCCGGAACGGCGCCTCCTTGCAGGATTTCAGAAAAGAAGGTTTTGCAGAACAATATGCTCAATATACACAGGAGAAGATAAATCAATATCAACCCGGGGACATCGATAACAGCGTATTTTGGATAGGTCCGTACTGTTTTCACCCATACCTCCCTGTGTGAGCACGGTAAGACCCCCGCCAAAGCCTTACCGTGATCTTAAATTTCTTCAAACTTTGAATCAAAAAGCTGAACCAAGGCTTCTATCGCCTGTTCCGCGTCCTCTCCTTCGGCAATGATCTTGACTTCGCTCTTGTAAGCCGCGCCTAAAGTAAGGACTCCCATAATGGACTTCCCATTGATCCGGTTATTACCTTTTTCAAGATAAACATTGCACTTAAAATCCTTTACGGCTTGTACTATCAAAGCCGACGGACGAGCGTGAATTCCCGCTCTGTTAGATACGGTTATTATGTGTTCTGCCATAGTATAAATTCCTACTTCAACACTCCCTTCAAGAAGGGGAATAGGTGAAAAATACAGTTCACCCTCTTTATATTTCATCGGCTCGCTAAACCCCGTTTACACGCTTCCGTTTGCCGTACATCCTCGATTCACCCGCCCTTACATGGAACGTGTCTGCGCCGGTTATTACAAGCCCCTATGGATTCCGGTTCCCCGGCGGGGCCTATAGGCGTTCCTTTCAAATAATGTCGTCACGACCGAAATAAACCGACTGGGCATTCTCGCTTTCGATCCATCTCAAAATATTCTGGTTGAATTCTTTTGCCGCGTGATATCCCATTTTTTTGAGCCGCTCGTTCATGGCCGCGGTTTCTACGATGACGGGAATGTTACGGCCCGGTTTAACCGGAATTTCCAGCTTGGGAACGCTCACCCCCAGAAATTCTATGTATTGTTCATCGGCGCCCAAACGATCGTAGTTTTTATTGGAATCCCATTCTTCAAGAATCACCACCAGTTGAATCTCCTTCCGGTCCCTGATAGCCCCTACCCCAAAGAGATGGGTAATATTGATGATGCCAAGCCCGCGGATCTCCATGTGATGCCCGATAATCTTATTTGCCCCAACCCCCATAAGGATATTGCCGTTAACGCAATGGATATCCACCACATCATCCGCCACCAGCCGGTGCCCCTGTTTTATCAGTTCCAGGGCGGTCTCGCTTTTTCCCACACCGGACTCTCCCAACAACAGAATCCCCAGACCATAAACCTCGACTAAAACTCCGTGAACACTATCTCGGGGAGCGAACATATCCGTGAGAAGCCGCATAAGGCGGGTGTGAAATTCCGTACTCGTCAAATCGGTCTGTAATATAGGACACTGAGCCAGTTCGGCTTCTTTAATAAAAGCCTGATCCGGGGCAAGGTTATGGGAAAAAATGCAGCAAGGAATGGGATAGGTGAACATGTGTTTGACGGTTTCGATTCTCCCCTCCGCCGCCAGTTTTCGGAGATACGATACCTCTCCCATACCGAACAGTTGAATCCGTTCATAGGCAAAAGACTCGTAAAAACCCGATAGGGCAAGTCCCGGCCGGTTTAAATCGGGTATATGGATCTCCCTATTCAGCCCTTTCCGGCCTCCGATACAATGAAGGTTAAGAGAAATATGCTCCTTTAGATTAATATCGAGCAGATCCAATACGGTAAAACGCTTTTCTATCATAATACCTATCATAAACTAAAAACCAGGAATCTGCAATGTAACATAAAAATCCGCCGGTATACATACATTAGGAATCGGTATAGGTAGGAACGGTATACCAAGAGGGGGTGAATGGTTTATCACCCCCCCTCATTCCCTGTTATTATGCGGTCAAAAGACGCTTCTCACCCGAATTTGGCGATCGGGACAAAGGTGTCCGCCTTGAGGGACGCGCCGCCTACCAAAGCGCCGTCGATGTTTTCCTTAGCCATAAGCTGGGCGGCGTTCTCGGGTTTCACCGAACCGCCGTACTGGATGATGATCTTCTCCGCCGCGTCATTGCCGTAGAGCCTGCTTATCACCTTGCGAATATACCCGTGGATGGCATCCGCATCTTCAGGGGTCGCGGTTTTGCCGGTCCCGATAGCCCACACAGGTTCATACGCGATGGTCACCTTCGCCACGTCCGCGGCGGATACCCCCGACAGCCCCCAGACAGTCTGGGTTTCGCATACCACTCCGGCTTGCCCGGCTTCGCGCTCTTCAATGGTTTCGCCCACGCAGAGAATAACCTCAAGCCCGTGCTTTAAGGCGAGCTTCACCTTCTTATTGATCAGCGCGTCGTCTTCCTTATAAGTATGGCGCCGCTCGCTGTGCCCCAGGATCACCGCTTGAACCCCCAAGTCTTTGAGCTGTCCTACGGAAACTTCCCCGGTATGAGCGCCCTGCTCTTCGGCAGCCATATCCTGAGCGCCTAAGAGAATATTCGTTCCCTTGACAACAGCGCCCACGGTTTCGAGGCTTGTAAAACCCGGCGCGACCAGATACTTGTGTTTCCCGTCCTTGAGCTGGGCGGCCAGAGCTTTGGCAAGGTCCGCGGCTTCCGACCGAGTCTTGTGCATCTTCCA
>JAITHW010000015.1 GCA_031279815.1 Treponema sp.
GACTCCTTTGAGCTTGATATTAGCCCGGGCAAGGAAGTAAGCGCCTTGACCATTGCCCAGCAGCAGATGGTGGAGATTATCAAAGCCCTTTCGTTCAACGCCAAAATCCTCGTGATGGACGAGCCGACCTCTTCGCTTTCGGAAAAAGACGCGGGTTTCCTCTTTGATACCATAAGGAAACTCAAAGCCAACCGCGTGGGGATCATCTATATTTCCCACCGCATGAGCGAACTGAAACAGATAACCGATCGGATCACGGTCATAAGGGACGGCGAATATATCGGCACCAGAGACACTGCCGCGACCGGCAACGATGAGTTAATCGCCATGATGGTGGGACGCCAACTCACCAACTATTACACCCGTACCTTCGGCGGGACCCGGGAACCGGTGCTGGAAGTGCGCGGTTTAAGCGACGGGAAGCTCCTCAAAGACATTTCCTTTGCGCTGCGCAAGGGGGAGATTCTGGGGTTTGCCGGTCTTGTGGGCGCGGGCCGTAGCGAAGTGATGAAGTGCGTCTTCGGGATCGATCCCGTTACCAAGGGGGAAATCCTTGTGGAAGGGAAGAGGGCGCTTATCCATAATCCTGAAGATGCGATGAGGCTGGGGATCGCGCTGGTGCCGGAAAGCAGGAAACTGGAAGCCCTTTTCCCAGAGCAAAGCGTTATGTTCAATCTTACCCTTAAAACCCTCGGTGAGTTTATCCGGGGCGTTTTCGTGGATTTTGAGAAAGAGGCGGCAATCACCAAGCGATATGTAGATGCCATGGCGATTAAAACCCCTTCGTATAAGCAGCTTGCGGGGAACCTTTCCGGCGGCAATCAGCAGAAAGTGGTTATCGCGCGGTGGCTTGCCACAAAGCCCAAGATATTGATTCTTGACGAGCCTACGCGGGGGGTGGATGTGGGGGCAAAGGCCGAGATTTACGCCATTATGAATAATCTGGTAAAAGAGGGGGTATCGATCATTATGATTTCTTCGGAATTGCCTGAAGTTATCAACATGAGCGATCGGGTGATTGTTATGAGCGGTGGAAAAATCACCGAATGTCTGCCTAAAGAAGGCTTGACTCAGGAAAAAATCATGCGTTACGCAACCCAATTTACGGTATGAGCGGAGGGAAGAACCCATGAACGACGGCAAAAAAGATCCCTCCCCGCGGGGGAACATTCCGCTTCCTGTTTTTTCTTTTTTCAAGGAAAATCTGGGAATCCTTATCGGCCTATTAATTTTGTGTCTGGTACTGGTCATTTACGACGCTTCTCAGGGAAGAACCGTGTTCCTGTCCGGCAACAACATTATGAACGTGCTCCGCCAGATGGCGACCAACCTCTACATCGCCTGCGGCATGACCATGATTATCATTCTTGGGGGCATTGATCTTTCGGTAGGTTCTATCGTGGCCCTTTCAGGATGTGTTACCGGCGGTCTCATCGCCCATCACGGATACCCTTTGGTCGCGGCGGTTATTCTGGGGCTTTTGGTGGGCATCGCCGCGGGAGCGTTTAACGGGTTTGTGGTTTCCAAGACCACCATCCCGCCGTTTATCGTTACCCTTTCCATGATGAACATAGCCCGAGGCGCAGGTTATGTGTATACCGGCGGCCAGCCTATCCGCATTATGGATGATGCGTTTAACTTCATCGGCTCAGGGTACGTTTCAATAGTTCCTGTGCCGGTTATCTATCTGGTTATTATCGTAGGGATCTCCGCGTTCATTATGAACCGTTCCAAACTGGGGCGGCACATTTACGCGGTAGGGGGCAACCCCACCGCAGCGCGGTTTTCAGGAATTAAAAACGGGCGGGTGCTGTTCTTCGCGTACCTTTTTTCAGGAACCATGTCCGCTATTGCCGGCATTGTGCTTGCCTCCCGTATGTTCAGCGGCCAGCCTACCGCGGGCCAGGGCGCTGAAATGGACGCGATTGCCGCGGTGGTGCTGGGCGGCACGAGTATGTCAGGCGGGGTCGGGAAGATAGGCGGCACGGTCATCGGCGCGTTGATTATCGGGGTATTGAACAACGGTCTTAACCTCCTCAACATCAACTCTTTCTGGCAGTACATCGTAAAAGGGGTGGTTATCCTGATTGCCGTGTATGTGGACTTCATAAAAAAAGGCAGAAAAAGAACTTAAACACAGGCGGCTGTTTTTTTATAATCTCACCACCTATTATGATTTCCAATGAAAGAAAGGAAAACACCCGTTTATTGAGAAACAGGTCCTAGAAATATATCAATATATTATGATATAATTACCCCCTATGGATAAAACTAAAATCATTATTATCAATCCCCTAAAGGATATGGATAAACTGAAAGCTCTTGCTTCGGAACAGCGTATGCATCTGCTCAATCTCCTCCGCGGGGAGACTCTAAATATAAACGAAATGGCCGAAATTCTGTCCCTCCCCCAGTCCAATGTGGCCACCAACATCGGAATTCTTGAAGAAGCGGGTCTTGTAGTAAGTGAAAAAATCAACGCCAAAAGAGGCAGTCAGAAACGATGCGGCATTGCTTTTTCAGAAATACTGATACAATTCCCTGAAGAAAAAAGCGAAAAAAAAGACCTTATCGAAGTGGAAATGCCTATAGGGATTTTTACCAATTACGCCGCGGTTCCGCCCTGCGGCCTCTGCTCCACAGAGCGCATAATCGGTTATCTGGATACCCCCGAATCATTTCTGGAACCGGATCGCATCAAGGCCGGGCTGTTGTGGATGGGATCGGGCTTTGTGGAGTACAAATTCCCCAATAACCTGAAATATGAAAGCCGGGTTGTTCAAAAACTTGAGGTATCCCTTGAATTGTCTTCCGAAACCCCCGGAACCAATAAAAACTGGCTTTCCAATATAACCCTGTGGATCAACAATGTCGAAATTGGTTCATGGACTTCTCCGGGGGATTTCGGCGACCGCCGGGGCGCGCTTACTCCTTCATGGTGGAAACCGGAAGGCTCCCAATACGGCCTTTTGAAGCACTGGATCGTTACCGGGGAGGGCAGTTTTGTTGACGGGAACCGCATATCCGGCATAAGCCTCCCGGATCTCGCTCTTCAGGATCATTCTTCAATTAAAATACGGATCGGCGTTAAAGAAGATACCCAGCACCTCGGGGGAATGAATATCTTCGGAAAAGGCTTCGGCAATTATGATCAGGGGATCATCCTGCGGCT
>JAITHW010000041.1 GCA_031279815.1 Treponema sp.
AAAAACGGCCAGTCGGAAATGAGCATGGGCTTGTACTCGCTGTTCATAACCGAACCGACAACGACCACTTCCACCGAACCGTTGCGGACGCTGTCCCAGAGGGTCTGTTCGTTGCCCAGCGTGCCGGAATGGTAGACCTCCACCGAAACCGCGCCGTTCGTTTTTTGCTCGATGTACGGCTTAAAAACGTTCTCTACCGCCTGGGCAATGGGATGCGTCGCGCTCCATGTATCGCCAACTTTGATGGTGATTTTGCCGTCTTTTTTCGCACAGCCCGTTGCGGCGAAAACTGCGGCGCAGGCAACCGCGCAGACGATTTTTAATCCTGTAGTTTTCATTACATATCCCTCCTGGAAACATTAAAGTTATTCGGAAACCAGCCGGTTTTCCAAATAAACTTATTATATCATTTCGGAACTTGATCTGTCAACGAAAAGGTCCGTTCTAACTAACTATAGAATTGGACTGTTGATCTTTGTAAGTATACGTTACAATAATAACATATATGTTATTATTGTAAGGGGCTCCGAGAGGTAAGGATTCTATTAAGATGGAAACAAAAAATCGGCTGGTGGCGGTTCTGGAGATTGGTTCGACAGGCATCAGGCTGTTGGTTGCGGAGATACTGGAAAACGGCAAGTGGCAGGAGACGGATCGAGCGGGAAAGCCCGTTGCCCTGGGACGGGACGTGTTTACTTCAGGAAAGGTGTCTCGGGGGTCTTTTCTGGAATGTTTTGCGGTTTTGCAGAAGTTCAAAGAACTCTTGGGCGGATGGGGGATAGAGGATAAAGACGTTCATGTGATTGCCACCAGCGCCCTCAGAGTTGCCCAAAACCGGGATCTGTTTGTGGATCGGGTGCGTCAGGAAACGGGGTTCCGTATCACCATAGTCGACGGCATTGAAGAGAACCGGCTCATGTATTTAGCGGTGCGCTTTGCCCTGAAACAGGACCTCCCCCAGTTTTGGCAGGCCCATACCATGATTATTGATATTGGAGGCGGCTCCACCGAGATCATGCTGCTGCGGGAAGGGAAAATGGCGGGCGCCCACAGTTTGAACTTGGGGACCATCCTCATTGATCAGCAGTCCCGCCTTTCCCTGGGTTCCGCCCAATCTCAGGAACGATACCTAAGGGAAATCATCCGCAATACCGCGGGCTTGTTAAGCGCGGAAATGGAACTTACCCATGTGAAAACCTTTGTGATGGCCGGTTCGGATATCAGGCTCGCGGCCGCGCTTATCGGTACGGAAATGAACGAGCATTGCCGGATCATTGAACGGGACCGTTTAATCGGCTTTGTTAAAAAGATACAGAGTTACAGTATCGAAGCCTGCGTGCAGGAACTGCGGATTTCCTTTTCCGAAGCCGAAGGGTTTGTGCCGGGACTTCTAGTGTATAAACAATTTCTGGAACAGACCAACGCGGCCCGGGTGGTGGTTCCCGATGTTTCCATCCGGGAAGGTTTGCTGATCGATCTCGTGTTTGGAGTAGACCCGGAATTGCAGGAGGAGTTTTTTTCCCAGATCATCGCGTCCGCGGCTACTCTGGGGCGGAAGTATCATTTTGATGAAGCTCATAACCGGCTGGTGGCGGATCTGTGCCTTGAGATCTTCGATGCCTTGACCCTTGAACACGGCATGAACCGGCGGGAACGGATGCTCCTGGAAGTGGCCGCGCTCCTGCATGATATAGGGGTGTTTATCGGCGGAGCAAACCATCAGCAGCACGGGCAGTACATTGTAGCTAACTCTGAAATCTTCGGCCTCCACCGGGACGAGCTGGACATCATCTCCAATGTGATTGGATATCATCGAGGCAAGCCCCCTTCTTCGGAGGATATCCATTATATCGCGCTCCAGCGGGAGGATCGGATCCTGGTACTCAAGATGGCTTCCATCCTCCGGGTTGCGGACGCCCTAGACCGGGGTCATTCCCAGCGGATCCGCCATATTGGCGTGGAACGCAAGAGTGAAACCATAGTGCTCCATACCCAGGGAAGCTGGGATATAAGCCTGGAATTGATAGGACTGGAAGAAAAAGCCGATATGTTTCAAGGCGTATATGGGTATAAAATAATGCTCACCTAGTAGAATCAAGAGGTAGTATGGAAAAAGCGGTGTATTTTAACCGGGATCTCTCCTGGATAGACTTTAATGAGCGGGTCCTGGAAGAGGGGTTGCGGCAGGATCTTCCTCCTTTGGAACGGTTCTGGTATTTATCTATTGTTTCCTCCAATTTCGATGAGTTTTTTATGGTCCGGGTGGCGGCTATAAAACAGATTATTAAGAGCGGGAATACCGGTCTGCCGCCGGATCCTTCGGGGATAAGTCCCAAAAGGCAGTTTAAAAAAGGCGCGGATAAGATCCGTTCCATATTCCGCCGCCAGTATACCTGTCTTGAAGAAGAGGTTTTCCCGGCCCTTGCCGCAGGAGGGCTGGAGCTGGTCCGGCCCGATTCCTACTCCATAAGCCATATCGATTATCTGGAATCCCTTTTCATGCGGGAGATTTATCCGGTCCTCACTCCCTTAAAGCTCGAAGATGATAATCCCTTCCCTTCCATTAAAAGTCTTTATCTTCATGTGATCTTTCTCCTCATTTCGGAGACCGGAGAAGAGGCTGAACGGATTTCTATTATACAAATCCCTCATGTGCTGAACCGCATTATCTGGCTTCCCGGGGAAACCGGGAACAGCAAAGCCCGGTATGCCCTGTTGGAGGATGTGGTAATGACCTGGGGAGGGTATCTCTATCAAGGTTTCCGCGTTAAGGAACGGATGCTGTTCAAGATTAACCGGGACGCGGACGTTTCGGTGGATGAACGGCGGGATGAAGATTTCATTGAAGCGATGGAAGAAGTCCTGGAACACCGGGGAAAATCTATGGTGGTGCGGATGGTGTTTTCCCCCGGAAGCGAACGGCTCAGGGACATGCTGGCTCAGCGATTGGAGCTGGTCCAGGAAGACCTCTACGAAATAGCCGGCCCTCTGAATCCGAAAGGGCTGTTGGATTTGGTTGAAACTCAGGGCTTTGAACACCTGCGGGAACCGGTTTGGAAGATCTACAGCAGCGAAGCCTTTACCGAAGATCAGTCTCCGTGGGAAAGGATAAGCCAGGGGGATGTGATGCTCCACCTGCCCTATCAATCCTTTGATCCGGTGGTTCGATTCTTTCAGGCCGCGGCCCTAGACCCCCAGGTGATTTCCATTAAGACCACCCTTTACCGCACCAGCGGCAATTCTCCCATCATCAAGTCTCTGGAACAGGCCGCGCTGAATGGGAAACACGTAACCGCGGTGGTGGAACTCAAGGCCCGTTTCGACGAAGAGCGGAATATCTCTTGGGCGAACAGGCTGGAAAAAGCCGGGGTCATCGTGATCTACGGACTGGCCAAACTCAAGATTCACGCCAAGGTTTCCGTAGTTATACGCCGGGAAGATAATCGCATCAAGCGGTATGTTCATCTCTCCACAGGAAATTACAATGATAAGACCGCAAAGCTATATGAAGACATCAGTATCTTCACCGTCCGGGAGGACATCGCCTTTGATGTGGGACTGCTGTTCAATATGATCACCGGCTATTCGGTGATCCAATCCATGCGGAAACTGATGATTGCCCCTATCAATCTGAAGGGCCGTTTGCTGGAGCTCATTGAACGGGAAACCCGGCGTTCAACCCAGGAATATCCCGGCAAAATCGTGGCAAAAATGAACGCCCTGGCGGACATCGATATAATCAACGCCCTCTACCGGGCGTCCGCAGCGGGGGTTAAAATCCTGCTCAATGTCCGGGGAATATGTATGCTCATTCCCGGCGTGCCGGAACTATCGGAACATATTCAGGTCGTGAGCATCATCGATCATTATCTGGAACACTCCCGTATTTTCTATTTTGCCAACGGAGGCTCGGAAGAGCTGTATCTCTCCAGCGCGGATTGGATGCCCCGGAATTTGGAACGCCGGGTGGAACTCATGTTTCCGGTTCTGCAAGAGGACCTCAAGGAACAACTCATCGCCATTCTGGAGGCCTATTTTCAGGATAATTGTCAAACCCGGCTTCTTTCACGGGACGGGGTGTGGACCAGGCAGAAGCCGCCTCCAGGGGAGAAACCTTTCCGGGTTCAGTCCTATTTGCTGTCCCAGGCCCGGGAGACCGCGGAACATCCCTGGGCCGCCAGGGAAGAATTCATTGTGCGCCGCAGGCCGCAGGCAAATATCTGATACAAACCGGTGTTATAGTCAATCCACTTAAGAAGGGCGAAGCTCAATGTTAGCTTCCTGCCATGGAACAGGCGAATTCTTGAAAAAATCCACGGATTGTACGGATTTTCATGGATTATACCGGTTCTGGGTAACTGAAATCTGTGTTAATCCATGTAATCCGTGGACCTTATTTAGTTATTTTTAAGGGTAACAACTATATAATTGTTCTACTTAATAATACTTAAATTGGCCCGCAGATTACGCATATTAACACGGATTTCAGTCCGCCAAAACCGGCGTAATCCGCGGGCCATATTTAAATGCTTTTGCCTTTGTCCGGCCGCGCTCTTGAAAAAACGAAAAAACAAGAGGGTAAAAGATTGTAGCTTTTTATGATTTATAACATTGACATTCTTTAAAATTAGATATATATTGTATTAATGATTAAAATAAAGGAGAAAACGGTACCGTCCATGAGCCTAATGCAAAATATCCCCGGCGCACGCACGCACGCACGCACGCACGCACGCACGCACGCACGCACGCACGCACGCACGCACGCACGCACGCACATATTATAATCCGCTAGATCCGCTTTGTCAATTAAATAACCCCCAAATCATTACTTTTTTATTTTTTCTCAAAAAAGACCCGGTCCTGCCTAATTACACAGGAAGGCCGGATTTTTTATATCCTGGCTGTACAGCCAGGGGGACTATAACGTGATATGCTCAAGATTCCCGTTTCCGAGGATATCACAAAAACAGGAGTTTTTTATTATGAAGAAAAACAAGGTGTTTTTTCTGATGGGAATGTTCAGCTTGTTGTTGGCATTTGGATTGGTTCTCAGCGGGTGTCCTGTAGACCCCAGAACCGTCGAGCGCGGGTCCGGGACCGTAACTCCCAACGAACCTGAACCTGGGCCGGATATCCCCGGCGTTACTAAGGTTACGATAGAAAACGGCTCCGGTTCTCCGGACGTGGTTCAGGGAGCGGACTTCCAATTTACCGCCAAAAGCCAGATAGGCGATGATCTGACCGGGAAAGTAACCTGGAGCGTTGAAGGCGGAGTACCGGAAACGCTTATTACCGTAACCGGAAAACTAACCGTGGCTCGCAGCGAGACCGCCTCGCAGTTGAAGGTGAAGGCTGTTTTTGATGAGGACCCGTCCATAGTAGCCTCGTTTATGGTTACGGTAAAGCCCAGACCCCCGGAACCCCTAAGCGCGGCAAGGGGAGGGACCCGTCAATTTACCGCAACGGTTGAGGGCTTCAATAGCCCGGCGCAAACCGTAACTTGGAGTGTTCAAGACGCGGTAACCGGAAGTGGCCCGTCAGCCGGAACGGGTATTGACGCCGGGGGCCTCCTAACCGTATCTCCCGCCGAAACCGCCCTTGCCTTGATCGTAACGGCTGTTTCCACAGCGGATCCCTCCATATCGGGATCTATCGAAGCCGGCGTTACCGATCCGGCTATTACCATTGAGTTGGATACTTCCGCCGCGGATTTGGTCCCCCCCTCTGATCCGGCTGCGGATTACGGCGTGATTCCGGGCGGGACATATCAGTTTACGGCAAAAATTAACGGGCTAACCTCCCAGAGGGTACAGTGGCAAATTCAGGGCAGCAGCTATGGCTCAAGTTTTGACGTAACCGGTAAGCTGACCGTAGGCATTAATGAGGCGGCTTCTAACCTGAAGATAAGGGCTACGGCGGATGACGACGCCAGCAAGTCCGACGTGATGATCCTTTCGGTTGTAAGGGGCAGCGGATCTATCTCTATCAGTAATACCGCCGCAGGGGACATCAGCGCCGGCAGCATAAGCATCGCTCCGCTTTCAGGACCTTCAACCGGTGCTTTTACCCTCAGCGGGCCTTCCGGGTACGCTCAGTACCGGTGGCTCATCGACGGCGTGGCGGTTTCTCCCTGGGCAAGCGGCTCTTCCTACACGATTCCGGCGAATACCCTAACAGACGGCGTTTATTGGGTAACTCTCCAGGTTAAGACCGCGGACGGCATCTATTATTCCGCAATGAAATCCTTTACGGTTGCACCTGCAACCCCCTAATTGAAGGAAGTTTCTATAAATGAAGGAGTTTTTTATGAAGAAAATATGCGCGCCCTATACTGCGGCGCTTTTGGCGGCGGCCCTCCTCGCGGCGGGCTGTTCTAATCCGCTTACCGATCCCGGCCAGGCTTCAGAAGCGGGTACGGTACGGCTTAGTCTTGCCGCGGAAACCCCCAGAACCCTGTTTCCCAGCGGAATAACCATCTTATACGGTGTTACCGCCAGTAATGGATCGAGTTCTATCAACGTTATCACCGCTTGGGACGGGCAGGGAGCCGCAGAGTTTAAGTTGGGGGTGGGAACCTGGAATATTAATGTTACAGGCTTCATCCCAAGTACTCCAGGCGCCGCCTGGGGAACCAGCATCTCCGAAAATTCAAACCCGATAACTGTAACCGTAACCAGCAATGGAACCGTAACCCCAAGTGACCTGACAATTAAGATGAAACCCATCGAGACCGGCTCAGGGAGTTTCAGCTATAAGGTGGATTTGAAGCCGGGGACGGCGTTTACCGTTACCCCAGCCGGTGCAACACTCACCCTGACGCCGTTGTTCAGCGGCAGTACGGTTACTTCGGTTACTCTGCCGCAACTGTCGGATCTAAATACCGGTACAGTACCCAGCCTTGGTTCGGGCTACTATGACCTGACCGTGAGAGCCAGCACAAGCGACGGAAAAACCGCGGCGAAATCTGAGATTGTCCACATTTATAATGGGCAGACAACGGCCATGCCATCCCCTTTAACCTTTACCGATGCCGATTTTACTGCGCCGCCTTCTTTGACCCAGGTATATACTCAGACAGGCAATTGGGCCGATGAGATGGCCAATAATTTGGCCAATATGCCCGTCAACACAGCGTCCGCTCCCTACAGTGTGAAACTCACCGGCTTTAACTTTACTGACGAATCGGGAAGTTCAATCGTAACAACAAATGCAATACTAAACGCTTTCGGAGGGAAGTATGTAAGCCTTGAGCTGGAAAATTGTAGAGGTATTATTGAAGGTACCGGGTCATCCGATAAGCTGGTAAGCCTTACCATCACAGGCGGTTCCATCACAGGCATAGGTAATAACGCATTTTCCGGCTGCACCGGCCTTACAGAGGTAACGCTGCCCGCGTCGGTCACCGCTATCGGCGACAGCGCATTTTCCGGCTGCACCGGCCTTATAGAAGTAACGCTGCCCGCATCGGTCGCCGCTATCGGCGACAGCGCATTTTCCGGCTGCACCGGCCTTATAGAAGTAACGCTGCCCGCATCGGTCGCCGCCATCGGGAATAACGCTTTTGCTAACAGCGGCCTTACGGCGGTAACGCTGCCCGCGTCGGTCACCGCTATCGGCGACAGCGCATTTTCCGGCTGCACCGGCCTTGCGGAAGTGATCTGCAACCCCGTTACCCCGCCGGCTTTGGGAACCGGCGTATTTACAGGCGCGGATCCGGCATTAGCAATTAAGGTCCCCGCCGCGGCATTAACTGCCTACCAAGCCGATACGGGTTGGGGTACTTATAATCTCGCAGCTTTGCCATAAAGAACCAATACAAAACCGCGGATTCCGGTTAATCACGAAATCCGCGGGCTTATTCCGATCAGCTCCGCCAGAGTAAAAGCATTTAAACATCGTCCACGGATTTTCACGGATTAACAGAGAAGACAGGCAATCCAATTACCAACTTAAAGGCTTTAAGCGCGGGGTAGTCTCTTTTCTCGATTGCGCTTTTCGCAAGGACGTAGATCCCTTGCCCGGAACGTACCGATGAAATTATTGAAATAGGCGTCGGGGACATGGTTATTCCGGTTTCCGTTTATCCCGGTATGGCTTAAGGAAGAATTAAACAATCGTCGGGAAAAGACTTCGTTACTATCCCCCGCTGGATCAACCCTAGCTGAGGCTGAGGGCATTAATTATTTTACCAATAAAACCGTTTTATTATGCGCCGTTTTTATATCTTTTATACAGTTTCAGCTTGTTTCAAACCGTCCGCCATGTATTAAAAAAAGAATTCTTAATTATGAATTTCTTTTTGAAAGCATTTTTGTAAATAATCTATTTTCTGAAAAACATTGAAAAAATCCTCATTGAATTTTACGGACCGCAGCCAATTTTCATCATCAAATGACAAATAAACTTTTGCATAAGTAAACTGTTTGTGAACATTTGGACTCACAACAAGAAGATTTTTTAAATGATTTCCTTTTTCAGGTATTATATGATGAATCTCAAAATAGGGATCCCCATTTTGCATGATAAATGAGAAATTGGTAAGCTGACATCTTCCATTATACACAACTCTCAATATGTTTCTTAAAAAATAAGGAACACTTTCCTTTCTGGCATTTTTTCCGATATTTTTTATTTCTCTTTCTGGAATAACTGGACTGCTTGAAAGCTTAATAAATTCATTTTCTATTATTTTATCTGCATTGGCATTTGTAATTTTTGCTATTTGTTGAAGTGATCTTTCAATAGTTTCATTGTCTTGACTGCTTTCAAGAGATGCTAATGTACTTTTAACTTTTACAAAAAACAGCTGTTCCGGCAAAATACGAAAAACCCCCTCGTCAATTTTCTGAATTACTAACTCATCACCATCTTTTATTGAAAACTTGTTATAAAACTCCCTAAATCCACCAATACGACATTCACGGGTCGAGCTTGTATATGAAGTGTAATTCTTTTCACTTATGGAACCATCATCATTTAGTATCCAAATTGTATGTTTTTCTTTTGGAAAAACATCAGCTAATGAGGAAGGTACAGCTAACAAACCTTTTTCAATTCTACTCTGGGTTACCTTTATCGTCTGATAATCAAAGGGTATTACAGAATGTACTATTTCCACTACTTAATCTCTCCTGCTGTGTCAGCCTCTTTCCAATTTTCTAAATTAGTCAGTATTTCATTTGTATTTATATCTATACCTCTGCCTTTTTCAATAGCAGCCTCTGCGCTTTCCGCTTCTATAACATACGAACAAAATCCGCTGTAATAAATTGTGACTTCATATTTTTTCATGCCCTAGGTTTTTCTCCAAACAAATATTTTTTAAACATCCCCTTTATAATATACAAAAGAATATATGTCTTTTCTATGCTTTTTTCAAAGATAATGTGACATAAAAAACATCCCATAGGATCTCCCGGTAATGGTACACGCAGCATCGAATCGGCTTGCGATCTTTCGGCGCAAGTTCTCCGGCTATAGCGTGAACCCCTTCGGGCAATTTCCCTTCAAACTGCAGCCGGGCGATACGCACCAGGATTTCCCGTTTTAAACGGGAGAAGTTATTATTTAAGTTAAGCATGGTAAACTCCTGATGCGCCCGGGTTTCCGCGGATATATTCCCGCAAAGAGGAAATCCCGGCGGAATGAATCATGCGTACGGGAATATTGTTTTCAGCCGCATGCTTCAATACCTGTATGCGGGCCGAGTGGGAAACT
>JAITHW010000085.1 GCA_031279815.1 Treponema sp.
ATTTACGTGAATATGTCAATTATGTAAATAAGGTTGCCCAGAAATCATCACTTCATAAAACAAAAGAAAAAAGTGTGTAAAAGGCGCACACTTCGCATAACAGGTCTGTTTACGCTGCGTCCGCAGTAGGCGGCTTGGCCTCCATTCGGCTAGGTCGGTTGCGCCTCCCACGCCTCATTGCGGCACATTTTGCCAGCCCTGGTCTTTGCTGCGCAAAGCCCTTATCCGGGCTGGCAAAACGTCGTAAACAGCCGGAACGTTATATGACCCGCTTATTTTCCCAGCGGCCGCCGATCCAGCGCCACACATAGCAGGCACTCCTAAGACAGAAATCTCCGGCCATGGCATACCAAACGCTGATCGGGCCCAAACCGAGCGGATAGGCTAAAAGATACGAGGCGCTTACCCGGATAGTCCACATAGATATGACCGCTATAATCATGCAGTACCGTGCATCCCCGGCGGCACGCAACGCGTTGGGCAGGGCAAAACTGAGAGGCCAGGTCAGCGGAGAGGCGATGCAATGGACCCATAAAAAAGTTTTTGAGAATTCCACCGCTTCGGCGCTCAGATTAAAAAATAAAAGAATAGGGTTCATAAAGATAAGGATCATAAGATTGGCGAAAATCATAACCCCATAGGTCATTTTGATTAACTTAGCGGTGAAATATCGAGCGGCTTCATAATCCTGAGCGCCCAGACATTGACTTACCACAGTGAGTATTGCCAGGGCAAAGGCGCTTCCGGGCATGAAGGAGAAGGAATTGATGACCCCAGAAACGGCATTCGCTGCAATGGCGGAGGTGCCGAAGGCGGTAAAAATACGGGAAACCAGGATTTTGCCAAGCTGAAACATAGAATTTTCCAGTCCGCTGGGAATTCCGACATTTAATATGCTGCGGATCATCGAAGGCTCGATCTTAATCTTGAATAAACCTCTCAGAGAGACCGATGCGGATTTGCGGGACAGCAGTAAGAACATCAGCACCGCCGCGGCTGCGATCCTGCTTGCCAAGGTGGCTATAGCCGCTCCGGTGATCCCCAGATGAAAGCCGAAAATGAGGATTCCATTACCGCCGATATTCAGAATGTTTACCATGACGGCAACCGACATAGTTACTCTGCTGTTACCGGCGCTTCGGAAAAGCGCGGCCCCGGCATTGTAGAGGGCTAAAAAAGGATACCCAAAGGCGGTGAGCCAAAAGTAGGTTTGCGCGGCGGCCATTACATCAGGGGCGATGTTTCCATAGATGGCCCTCAACAGGGGACGGTACAGCAACAGAGTAATGCCCATGACAATAAAAGCCGCCGCGGTGCTCACATATATAAGCTGTTTAGCCCCATGACTCGCGCTTTTCCGGTCCCCCCGGCCCAAGTATTGGCCGACCACTACGGACCCTCCGGTTGCCAAAGCGCCGAAAGCCATGACCAAAAGAATATTGATTGCCTCTACGAGGGATACCCCTGAAACCGCATATTCCCCTACAGTGGCCACCATGATCATATCAGCCAATCCGATGGTAACCCCCAGAATCTGTTCCACTAAAAGGGGCCATATCAGCCGAAACAGCGCGGAATTATTCCATTGTTTCATCATAGGGGTCATCAACATATACCGCTCTCTCCGGTATGCAGGAATAATAAAAAATTGTCAAGTATAGAACAAGATAAACCATAGAACCGGTGAATCCCAAAGAACGCGGTATTTGCCGGATTAGTACAAGGTCCCTCTGTAAAACCCAAGCGCCGCGGCTTGTTTAATCCGCGTCCTATTTCCAGGAAACTTCATATTCCAGGGGATGTTCAAGCACCAGCAAGTCCAGGAGCGGAATATCGAATTCCCCGCGGTTTCCCGCGGTACCGGAAACGAGGCCCCCTTTAATGGTATTGATGGGCTTGGGGAAATTGATGGATACCCGGACACGGCCTGCGGCAATCTCCTCCGCTACCCCTCTGCCGTATACGGCGCGGACCAGATCAAGGTATTCCCCTTTGGAAAGGGCCTCCCCGGTTACCGCAGGCGCCATGAGAGCGGAAAGATAATCCGCCACATCCGGGGAGAGCAGCGCGATGATTCGGGGGCCGGTGTTACGGTTAAGGGTAATCGTAAAACTCCCGCCGGCACCGGTCTGTTCGTAGCCGATGAAGCCGCCGCCTCCCCGGGTTCCGGGGATCGCAAGGAAGGCATCCGCCCGCACTATGCCGGCGGTACCCTCGATGGTTGTAGGATTACTATTATGAAGGGAAACCGATTTGATTCCCGGAGCCGCCGCCATAGACGCGGCAATAGCGGGTCCGTTGAGGATCTGTTCCGAACCGCCCGGAGGCGCGTTCAAACGGGATATGGAACGGATCAAGGCCGCCATCCGGGGTTCCAAAGACGCCTGTAGGGACAGATCCGCGGATCCGTCGCTGTTAAGAGTCCCGCTGACTCTGGCGGAACAGGACATGATCAGTATGCAGGCAAAAACAGCGTACACAAAAATATTTTTCATAGATAAAGAAATTGTACCTGATTTATACCGGCAAAACAAGAGATGCCTTTTGCAACCGCCACCCATTCAACCAATTTCCGCTCATTTGATGCCGCATATTTATTTTGTCAACCGCAAGCGAGGCTAGGCCGCTCGCTTGCGGTTCTTATAGGACGGAGGGAAAGGGAAAACCAAGAGAGCGGAACCGGGAAGCCCTACTCTATTTTGAACTTGGAGATTTCGCTCACCAGTGTATCAATATGCTGTTTGTTCTCATCGCTTATTGCGCTCACGCGGTTTACCGCATGGTTTATCTCCTTCGCTCCGGCGGCCATCTCCTGCATCCCGTTGGTAATCACTTCCGTAACCGCCTCAAGGTTCTTGCTCGCCTGCATAATCGCTTGACTCCCGTCCAGCATCTCCGCAGAATCCTCTTTGATTATACAGGTGATATCGTTCAGCTTACTGAGGTTGTCCAGAATATTCTTGCTTCCTACCCCCTGTTCTTCCATAGCGCTCCGAACCTGTTCTTCCTGCTCGGAGACAATCCTTACGTGCTGGTCTATCGCTTCAAACCGGTTCAGCACCGCATTGGTTGACATGGATATTTTGTCTATAGATTCTTTGATCTTCTGTAGTACGCTTGCGATGGTCTTGGACTGTTCGCTGGAAGATTCCGCCAGTTTCCTAATCTCGTCGGCCACCACCGCGAATCCTTTCCCGGATTCCCCCGCGTGCGCCGCTTCTATGGCCGCGTTCATAGACAAGAGGTTGGTCTGACTGGCGATGCCCTCCATCACCGCGGTAATTTCCAGAAGTCCTTCGGATTCCTTGGCAATCGACTGAATATCAATGGATACTTCCGTCAGCCCGTTGCGGCCCATATCCGAAGCCTGGGTGAGATTATCCATATTCTCGGTATTTTTCACTAAAGTCTTGGTGACCGAGGCGATATTGGCAAGCATCTCCTCAATTGCCGCGGAGGACTGGCTGATGTTGAGGGATTGGGTTTCCACGTGGGTATTCAGCTCTTCGATAGCCGCGGTAATCTGCCGCATGGTATTATTGGTTTGAGACACGCTGGCAGACTGACTGGTGGTCTGGCCGGTAATATGCTGGATATGAGAGGAGATGGCGGCAATAACTTCGGTGGTTTTTATCATATTTTCCGATAATTCCTCACCGGTATCGGCTAAATCTTGAGATTGAGTTTTGATATTAATCACGAGATTTCTGATTTTATCCAGGGTATCATTGAAATAGCGAACCATATTGCCGATTTCATCTTTAGCGATGATATTAAGACGGCGGGTGAGGTCTCCTTCTCCCTCGGATATATCTTTCATCGTATTTGCGATTCGGATAATACGTTTCGCCACCTTGTTTGAGGTGAAAAAGATAACAATCGCCGCGACAATACCCGCGCCTATAACAAAAACTATCACAAAATTGATGAGAAGCCGTATCTGCGCCAATACATCTTCTACCGGCGCCAAGATCATCACCGTCCAAGGGGTTTTCGCGTTGCCTAAAGTGAAAGGATAGCTCACCAATAGAACGTCCTCGGTTTCACTCAGGGTAATTTCGCCGGTACCGATAGATTTAAGCACCGAGTCGATTCCCTCTTGGCCAAGTTCTGCGATGCCTGTTTCATAGAAATAGGTTCCCCGCTTTCCATCGGGATGAGCCGCCACGGTTCCGTCATTGGCATATACCGCCGCATACCCCATCTTATAAGGCCGGATAGCCTCTACAATGGACTGCAAAGGGGCAATATCAATCTCAACCCCTACCAGGCCGACAACACCGGTACCGGTCTCAATGGGCACTCGTATACTGAAAACAAAGGTCATGCTCCCGTTGACCACCGTGGGTACGGGATTGGAAACGGTATCATCCGTAGAAAGATTAACCAGCGCTTCCTTATACCCGGCATACGGCCTGAGAACTATCTGACCCGCATTTCTCACATAGTGCGAGATAAATTGGCCGCTTTCGTCGGTACCGGGGGTGCGGGCAAATTCGGCATCCCTGCCGTCCAAGGCATCGGGCCGCCACACCGTGTAGATCCCCATAAAACTAGGATTAGATTCCAGCACCCCGTACATGGTTTCGTTATACCGGCTCCGCCGAAGCTCCGGATTCACCGATTCATAACTATTCATAATGTGAGCCAAGGTTCTGGCCACATCCGTATAGGTTTGATACCGGGTTCTGATATCCTTAGCCGTGGATGACGCCAGATTAATCATATTTTCTTCCGCCGCTTCCCTCTGAAGAATGCTCGCCCGCCACAATATCACCACCGATATGACGGCGATAAGCGCAATGGTAACGCTGGCATTGATTACGGTAAGCCTGATATTCAGTTTCATATATACCGACCTTTAATTTTAGAGGATTATGCGGATCTTAGTAATAATGATATTATAAGTATTTATACTTTGCAATATAAATTATACTATATCATCGGGGTAAAAACATTTAAACCTTATCCGCAGATTACACGGATTTTCGCCTTGTCTTTATTGCCCCGGCATGGTATGTTCCATATATGAAGGTTGCCATTATCTTGGGGTCCCAATCGGATACGGGGATTATGAAAAAAGCCGCGGAGGTCTTGCGGGAATTGGGGGTGGATTTCTCCGCCCATATCCTTTCGGCCCACCGGGCGCCGGAACTGCTCCGGGAAACCGTCAAAGCCTTGGAGGCGGCGGGGACAGAGGTGATCATTGCCGGCGCGGGGCTGGCGGCTCATCTGCCGGGGGTTATCGCAAGCCAGACATTGATTCCGGTGATCGGGGTGCCTATCGGTTCCGGCGGATTAGGCGGCCTGGACGCGCTGCTCTCTATGGTTCAGATGCCCAAACCTATTCCGGTGGCCACCGTAGGGGTGGATAACGGGGCTAATGCGGCGTATCTGGCCTGCGAAATGCTTGCCCTGAAGTATGAGGACCTGCGGGAACGGCTGGCGCTGTTCAGGGAAACGATGAAAGCCGGTTTTCGGCGGAATACCACAGAGGTGGCATTGTGAATACCAATCACAGGGATATTGACCTTAGGGCGGTATCACAGGGACCCCTGCTTTACGAAGGCAAGGCGAAGCAGGTCTACGCCGCCAATAGGGATGACTTGGTGATCATCCGTTATAAGGATGATGCAACGGCCTTTAACGGGGAAAAGAAGGGTCAAATTGAAGGCAAAGGGCTGCTGAACAACCGGATCGCCTCCAGGCTTTTCGGGGTTTTGGAACGGTCCGGGGTGCCGACCCATTTTGTCGCTCCTTTATCCGAGCGGGATATGCTTTGCAAAAAAGTACGGATCATCGCGCTGGAAGTGATTGTCCGGAATGCTGCCGCCGGTTCCATGTCAAAGCGGTTGGGCCTTGAAGAAGGCGCGGCGCTGAAAACAACGGTGTTCGAACTGTCCTATAAAGACGACCGTCTGGGGGATCCGCTTATCAACGAGTATCATGCGGCGGCCATCGGGGTTTCCACATTCGAAGAAATCAGGGAAATCTTTGCGTATGCCGCGCAGGTTAATCACATTCTTTCGAGTTTTTTTCTCAAAAGAGGGATCAAGCTCATTGATTTTAAGCTGGAATTCGGCCGTACGCCTAAGGGGGAACTGGTATTGGCCGATGAAATCTCCCCGGATACCTGCCGTTTCTGGGACGCTCAAACCAATGAAAAGCTGGATAAGGACAGGTTCCGCCGGGACCTGGGAAACGTCGGGGAAGCCTACAAAGCCCTTTTACACCGAATAGAAGAATGACCGGAACCGGGAGTGATGTACACCGATATGACGGATGAGAACGATAAGCTGCAAGAAGCGTGCGGGGTTTTTGGGGTCTTCTGCAATGATCCGAATAAAGATGCGGTTTTACCGGTGTATTACGGGCTTTTGTCGCTGCAGCACCGGGGGCAGGAAAGCGCCGGCATCGCCGCGGTCAAGAATAAGGCCCTGGAATGCCGCAAGGGAATGGGGCTTGTAGGGGAGGTGTTCAATCCTGAAATCCTGAACCGGATACAAGGCCCCGCGGCGGTAGGGCATGTGCGTTACTCAACCTCCGGAACCAGCAGCATTGAAAACGCGCAGCCTTTTGTGAGCCGTTTCAAGCTGGGTTCCATTGCGGTAGCCCATAACGGCACCCTGACCAATGCGGATGTGGTTAGGGAACTGCTTGAAGACGCGGGCAGCGGATTTGTCTCTTCCAGCGACAGCGAAGTTATCATCAATCTGATCACTAAGAACTATAAGAAGGGTTTTGAAAGGTCTCTTACGGATACCATCAAATTCATCAAAGGTTCATACGCGTTGGTGATTCTCACTGACGATGCCTTGGTGGGCGCGCGAGACCCTAACGGACTCCGCCCTCTGTGTCTGGGAAAACGAGATGAAGACTGGCTGCTGGCCAGCGAATCCTGCGCCATCGACGCGGTGGGCGGCGCTTTTGTCCGGGATATTGAACCCGGAGAAGTGATCGTCATTCATAGAGAGCAGGTAGTTTCTTTTAGTTTCAGCGAAAAAACCCGCCGCGCGCTCTGCGCCTTCGAGTACGTCTACTTTGCCCGGCCCGACAGCATCCTTGACGGCGTTGACGTATACGGCGCCCGGCTGAGGGCGGGACAAATTCTGGGGCGGGAATCCGCGGCTGCCGCGGACCTCGTTATAGGAGTGCCCGATTCGGGGTGTCCTGCAGCCATAGGCTACAGCAGAGCCACAGGAACGCCTTTTGGTCTGGGGATTGTCAAGAGCAAATATGTAGGGCGCACCTTTATCGCTCCCAATCAAGACCTCCGGGAAAAGGCCGTTTCCGTGAAGCACAATGTAATCCGCAGTGAGGTTCAAGGGAAACGGGTGATACTTATCGATGATTCCATAGTCCGGGGCACCACAAGCCGGCGGCTGGTCTCTCTCTTACGGCAAGCCGGAGCCGGGGAAGTGCACATCCGGGTATGTTCCCCGCCGGTCCGTTTCCCCTGCTTTTTCGGGATCGACACCCCGCACCGGAAAGAACTGATCAGCAATACAAACAGCGTCAACGAACTCTGCGCTTCCCTAGGCGCGGACAGCCTCGCGTTTCTTTCCGTGGAGGGGCTGCTGGAATCTTTGGACGGTGAAGGAGGGTACTGTCTGGGCTGCTTTACCGGGGAATATCCCGTCTCGGTTCCCGGGGAAGCAAACAGTATAGGATCATGAGGCCTCCGCCGCTCCCTATCACCCGCTTTTATTCCGTATCCGTTCTTTTCCGCTCTCTACACAATAAGCCGGTTCTGTATTAGAATTAATGATATGCGTATATCAATAGCCCAGATCAATTCTACCATCGGTGATTTTTCCGGAAACAAGGAAAAAATAGCGGCCTTTACCACAAGGGCTTTGGAGGAGCGCCAGTCCGATCTGGTGCTTTTTCCTGAATTGGCGGTTTGCGGGTACCCGCCCATGGACCTGCTGGATCAAGATCGGTTTGTAGAGATGAATATCAGGACCGTGCGGATCCTGCAGCAGGAACTTCCCCGAAATATTGCCGTAGGGGTAGGCTTTGTAAATCGAAACCCCTATTCCTATGGCAAGTCCCTGGTGAATGTCTACGGCATCATTTTGAATGGGTCCTTGGTTTTTGAACAAGCCAAGACGCTCCTGCCCACCTATGATGTTTTTGACGAAGCCCGTAACTTTGAAAGCGCTCAGGAATGGCCGGTCTTTGAGTGGAAAGGGGAACGTATAGGAGTGGCAATCTGTGAAGATGTGTGGCGGGAAACCGTTATTCCCGGAACCACCTACATTAAGGACCCCGTAGGGAAACTCTTAGATCAGGGTATCAGCCTGCTCTGCGCGCCCTCGGCATCGCCTTACATTGCGGGAAAGCTGAAAGTCCGCCGGGCATTGGCGAAACGGATCAGCCTGCGGGGAAATATCCCTATGGTGTATATCAATGCGGTAGGCGCCAACGATTCAATCCTCTTTGACGGCCGTTCTTTCATCGTTGCCCCTGCAACGAATGTTAAGAATGTTCAGATACAGTTTAATGCCAAAGCCTTTGAAGAGGACCTTCTGACCTGGAATACGCTACAGAATACAGCGGATGCGGGCTTGTCCGGCCATGAGAACGATAAAGAAGAGGATCCCTTCAAAGTAGGTCTAACCAGGGATGAGCTGGATGTTCTTGAGGATGCCCTTGTGATGGGGATCCGGGAATATATGCGGAAATGCGGTTTTACCCGGGCGCATCTGGGACTTTCCGGCGGGATTGATTCCGCGCTGGTTGCCTATTTAGGGGTCCGGGCGGCGGGAAAGGATAACATCGTTTGCTTCAGTATGCCTTCCCGGTTTTCCTCCCAAGGCTCAAAGGACGATGCCGCGGAGTTGGCGGAAACTCTGGGATGCCGGTATGTTACCCTGCCTATTGAGCCTTTGTTTACCGGTTTTCTTTCAGCCTTAGAGGGTATTTTCGAACGGCGGCCCTTTGACAGTGCCGAGGAGAACCTGCAAGCCAGGATTCGGGGTACTCTGCTTATGGCTTTTTCCAATAAGTTTGATTCTATGCTTCTTACCACCGGCAACAAGAGCGAGCTTGCTATGGGGTATTGCACCCTATACGGGGATATGAACGGCTCCCTAGGGCCTATAGGCGACCTCCTCAAGACCGAGGTATTCGCCCTTTGCCGCAGGATCAACGAAAAGGCCCTTGAGGCCGGCGGAGCGGTGATTATCCCCGAAGCCATCCTCGCCAAGCCCCCGTCGGCGGAACTTCGTCCCAACCAGAAGGATCAGGACAGCCTTCCTCCCTATGAGGTGTTGGACCAGATTCTTAAACTCTACCTTTTTGACAATCTGTCCAAAGATGAAATCACCGCCCGCGGATGGGACGGGGAGCTTACCGTACAGATCATCAAAACCGTAGCCAGAGCGGAGTTTAAGCGCCGTCAAGCGCCGCCGGTACTCAAAGTATCCAAGCGGGCTTTCGGCATGGGCCGGCGTATGCCCATAGCCCGGAGCATCTATGAGATCTGAGAGCGGGTTTACGGCTTAAGCCGTCGAAAGCACATATCGTTTGCCCCTTTACCGGTAACCGCGCCCTTCCGAAAAGATTCGCCTCCTAGGAGGCCCGATGGCAATGGGCGCCGCTGTTTTTGCCGGCTTCAGCCTGTTTTTCTACAACATCAAGGATACTGTTTCTATCCATAACCATTGCTTGCTTTTATTTTTCGGTACCGGATCATACGAAAGGTACGTAATGCCTAAAAAGAAAACCTAGTCGAAAAGCTGGTGACTAAAAACTAAAAACCTAGCCCAAAGTACACTGGTTGCTGGGAGGCAGCCAAGTGAAACACAAAGGACTAGGCATGAG
>JAITHW010000164.1 GCA_031279815.1 Treponema sp.
CAAAACCAGATTGATTTATCAGGCTGCCGGGACAGGGTTTCCATCGTTTGTATGAACCGTTGCTCAAGCCGTTTGGAATTGAAATCCAGTTCCTCAAACTCCGCTCCCATAGGTAATCCCGTCTTTCCCCCCATATCCCACTCCCAGAGTTTTGTCTTTGTACCGGATTATAGCAGGTTCGGAACAATTTGTGGGTCAAGTTTAGCCCAAGGGGTGGGGTATTAAACCCCAAGGGAATAAAATGCCGTTGAAACAGGAAGCCTTACGCTTTAATATCCGGCGGCTCGCTTTTCCGCGCCTGTTATCCGGTTTACCGTAAAACCCCGCCAGCAAAGGGGAAACATCGCTCTTGCTGCACGTTCCCGTTATCCTCCGAGTCCTGCCTCCGGCTTCTACCGTATTCGCACCAGCTCCATCTCGAAAACGAGGAAGCTGTTTCCAGGAATCACCCCGTCTCCCATATCCCGTTCACCATAGGCCAGCTCCGGCGGGATGACTACAAGGCGCTTTTCCCCTTGCTGCATATCCAGCACGGTTTCTTCCCATCCGGGAATAACCTTGCCAAGCCCTACCTGAAATTCTAAAGGTCCGCCGTGGAAGTCGGAACTGTCAAATACTTTGCCGGAAAGAAGCATACCCTTATAGTTAAGGGCCACGGTTTTCCCCCTGGCCGGTTTAACGCCGTTTCCCTCTTTCTGGATGATATACCGGATTCCCGACGGGGTAGCGGCGGCGCTGGGGTATTTTGCCTGAATCTGGGCAGTATCCGCATCCCGTTTCGCTTTGAGTTTTCCCGCAGCCGCGGCGTTGATTTCTTTCATCAATGCGTCAAAGGCGGCCTGATCCGCTTTAAATGCGTTTGCTTCCGGTCCGTTGCGGATAATGCTTATCTGATTGATCCGGTCCCCCTGTTTGATCTCATTCACCACCGCTTGACCCTGCACCACCCTGCCGAATACCGTATGTTTTCCGTCCAGCCAGGGGGTGCTTTTATGAGTGATGAAGAACTGGCTGCCGTTGGTTCCCGGCCCTGCATTGGCCATGGAAAGAACCCCCGGCCCGTCATGCTTCAAAGCGGGAACGATTTCGTCCGGGAACTGGTAGCCGGGCCCGCCGCGGCCATTTCCTAAGGGATCTCCCCCTTGTACCATAAAATCCGCAATAACCCGGTGAAAGGCAAGACCGTCATAAAAACGCTTGCCTCCGGTATTCTTCATTTGACCCTCCGCCAGGGCAACGAAATTGCAGACCGTCAGCGGGGTTTTCTGATATTCCAAGCGGACCACCACATCACCCTTGGCGGTACCAATCCGGGCAAAAAGGCCGTTTCCCAGAGCCGTATCCCCGGGCGCGGCCAGTCCCGTTTCAGCTATACATACCAACAAAAAACCCCCTATGCCCAAGATAACGGGCAATCTACTCCGGCGTATTAAAGCATTAACATATTGATTAAAACTATACATATAATAACGAGGATACCGCAAAAGTATAGGTAAATCAACCCTCCGCACAGGGCTGCTGCATTTAACTTTTGAAGAATATAAAAAGCCCGCGATTAACAGGGATTCCGTTACATAGCGCTGGAAACAGTCTATAGTAACCGTTATTTTCCTTGAAATATTCTCCTTATCGGCGCTATCCGATTGCCTATCTCCTTTTTGACCCGTGAAATTAATCCGTGAAAATCCGTTTAATCCGCGGACCATGTTTAAATGCTTTTTCCCCGGCCCCGCACCGCCTCATGTAAAATGCGGGGGTGTCGAGGCAGACCGGATGGTAGAATGTATGCTATACTTGTTTTTGTGCAACATAATGTGATCGCCCTCTGCGGAGTGGGGGTGGAAAAGGCCCTTTCCCATGAATTGAAGAAGCTCGGTTTCTCGGTCCGGGATACGGGTTTCGGCAAGGTCCGGTTTCAGTCGGATGCCGCGGGTCTTTACCGGGCGCTTATGGGACTGCGGACCGCGGACAGGGTGCTTTTGGAGGCGGCTTGTTTTCCTGCGGAAGATTTCGACGCGCTCTTTGAAGGGGTGAAGGCCGTTCCCTGGGAGGCATTGATCCCCAAAGGCATGGGACTGCGGGTCGCCAAAGTCCGGGCCAATCGTTCCCGGCTGCTGGCGGCCGTCAGCATACAGGGAATAGTCCACAAAGCGGCCGCGGACCGGCTCTGTACCAAGTACAACCTGGACCGCCTTCCTGATCAGGGAAAGATCGGGGAACTGCGGGTGTACATCGAAAAAGATCGGGTATCTCTGCTGCTGGATCTCTCAGGGGATCCCCTGTTTAAGCGGGGTTATCGCAGTGAAGGGGGAATCGCGCCGCTTCGGGAGACCACCGCGGCGGGAATCCTGCTTCTTGCCAACTGGCGGCGGAAATTTCCCCTCTACGATCCCTTCTGCGGCTCCGGGACCATTCTCATCGAAGCCGCCATGTATGCCTGGGACATGGCTCCCGGACTGGGCAGGAGTTTTGTCCTTTCGGACCTCTTAATCGGAAACAGGGAACTGGAACGGGAAGTCCGGGAGGAACTGCTCAAACAGGTGGATTTTTCCCGGACTATCAGAATCTACGGAAGCGATGCGGATATTAGAGCGGTATCTATGGCCAAGTCCAATGCGGAGCGGGTGTATGAACTGGCAAGAGGAATGCCCTTGTCCGGGCACGGGATCCGCCCTGGGCTGCGCCTGCCCTGGATGCCCGATTTCAGGGTGATCCCTCTGAGAGAAGCCCGCGCCCCGGATCCGGGGGGGGTTATCATTACCAATCCGCCTTATGGGAAACGCTTAGGGGACCCGCACACTGCGGAAGCCGCCTATCATGAAATGGAGGCCCTGGCGCGGGGGTTTCCCGGATGGAAGCTATGCCTCATCACGGCTCATCCCGGGTTTGAAACCTTCTTCGGCAGAAAAGCGGACGCCTGCCGGGAACTTACCAACGGGGCTATTCAAGCATATTTTTTTCAATATGAACGCATATAGGAGCGGCGATGTCTATTATAGTAGCCCATGAAAAGCGGCGGCAGGAGATTTTAGAACGCGCCTTGGGTGTTTTTATGGCCGAAGGGTTTGAGAATACCACATTCCAGAAAATCGCAGGCCGGTGCGGTATTACTAGAACGACCCTGTATATCTATTTTAAGAACAAACGGGAGATATTTAATTACAGCATCAAGCAGCTTATGGGAGGGGTGGAGCGCGATATTGTACTGATGCGGCAGGATACTTCCCTAAATCATCTTGAAAAACTTATTAAGGTCATCTGCATGATTATCGACCGGCTGGAAGAGAACCGCCTTCTGCTTTCAGTGGTGCTGGATTATCTGCGCTACCTCGCCAAAGGCAATGAAAACCTAGACGGTATTGTCCGCCGTCGAACCATCAGGCTGCGGCATATTTTGGCGACCATGATAATTGAAGGGATTAGGGCCGGAGATATCCGTCCTGTGAACGTGAGAAACGCCGACGATCTGCTGTACGGCCTGCTTGAAGCGGGCATATTCCGCCTTACCGTTCTCAGACATTCTTCTATAAAAGAGATGAAACAGGCGGCTGCTTTGACCATTCAGCAGTTGGGGTGGTGAGGGCGGTCCGGTATGTTTCCCCCCTCTCCGCCCTGGTCCCGATAAAAATGGTTCCCAGGAAACCGCTGATTAAAGCAAATTATAGTAAAAATACCACGGAAGATACGCGGAATTGAGGTCTATTTCCGTGCTTTTCCGTGTATCCTGTGGTTTAAATACGATTTAATCAGCGCTTCCCAAGCTTAAGCTTCTTTGAAAACAGGCAAGAAAAATCAGTGTTAATCCGTGAAATCCGCGGGCTTTACCCTCTCTTCAAACATAAATTCCGCCGCCCAAGAAGAACAACAGACCGGCCTTGACTTGCCCGGCCGATTGTACTATTATAATATAAAAAGTTATTGCGCTGTGCGGTGAGGCGGTTATGCAGGAGTTTAAAACAGGTTATAAAATAGCCCTGGTTGACGGAGGGCAGGCGGAAATTCTTCGAAAAATCGGGGGAGGCGGCCAGGGCATTGTGTATGAAGTTATCATGGAGCAGAAACGATATGCCCTCAAATGGTATACCTGTAAGTTAAAGAACCAAGAGGCTTTTCGGGAGAATCTTCAATCCAATATCGAGATGGGAGCGCCGGACGATAAATTTTTGTGGCCCCTATTTTTAACCTTAGAAGAAGAGGGAAGTTTCGGGTATATTATGGATCTGCGTCCCCCGGAATTTTCAGATTTCTCGGATATCTTAAACAATAAAGTAAAATTTTCTTCTACCGAAATGGTGATACAATCCGCCTTGAACATCGTGAACGGGTTTCGGGCTTTACATCGAAAGGGCAGGAGCTATCAGGACTTAAACGACGGTAATTTCTTTATCAATGCGGCCACAGGAGACGTCCTGATCTGTGATAATGATAATGTTACTCCGGGGGATCAGAAAAACAGCGGCGACGTAGGGGGGAAACCTGGATATATGGCCCCCGAAGTATTCAGGGGAGATTCCCACCCCAATTCTTTGACCGATTTTCATTCCTTAGCGGTGATCCTGTTTAAGCTCTTTCTCCGGCATGATCCCTTGTGGGGCGCGGACCATGAGCGCGCCCCCTGTATTACCGAAGAGCGGGAAATGGAACTGTACGGCACTCATCCGGTGTTTATTTTTGATCCTAATGACCTTTCAAACCGGCCCGTCAACGGGGTACACCCCAATCCTATCAAGCTCTGGCCAAGATACCCCCAATTCTTTCAAGACGCGTTTATACAATCCTTTGTGAAGGGGATGCAGGATCCCAATGCCCGGCTTCATGATAACGAATGGCAGAAGATCCTGGTGAGACTGCGGGATGAAGCCATTTCATGCCCTCTCTGTAAACGGGACTGGCCTATCAATAAGCTCGGTCAAAAGGGTCCTATTAACTGCGTGTGCGGGCGCGCGTATAGCGCTCCTTTACGCTTGCAGGTCGGCAAGTATTCGGTTCCCCTGTTTCCAGGAAAGAAACTCTACGGATGCCATACCATAGACGGTAGCGACGACTATAATACCGTTACCGGTGAAGTAATTATGAACAAAAACAATCCCGGTTTGTGGGGAATTAAGAACCTTTCCCTTGACAGGTGGGAAATGATAACCCCCGGGGGTGAGCGTAAAACGATTGACCCGGGTTCGGTGGCGCCTATCGGCAGGGGGGTATCGGTTACGTTTAAGGAACTTACCGGTAAAATCACCCAAGCGGATGAAACATAAGGTACGGTATCTCAAAACAGAGGAGCATATATGAGTGACGAGATGTTCGGTGATGTGCAGGGTATTGTGCGGAGGCAGATGGTGCTGTTTTTGCTAATCGATACCTCGGGCAGTATGGAGGGAGAGAGGATCGGCATTGTAAACAACACCATCCGGGAAGTGTTGCCTGAACTGCGGGGAATCGGCGGCGCGGATGTGGATTTAAAAATAGCGGCCCTGGCATTTTCTTCCGGCTTTAAGTGGCTCCATCCGGATCCGGTTTCGGTGGATACTTTTCAATGGAATAATATGGAAGCCGACGGGGTGACCGATTTGGGGGCCGCGCTTAGAGAGCTGAATTCGAAAATGTCAAAGGATATGTTTTTAAAAGCTCCCTCCGCGTCGGTAGCGCCGGCAATTTTTCTCCTGTCCGACGGGCAGCCCACGGATGATTATGACGGCGGGCTTAAAGTTTTAAAAAAAAATAACTGGTATAAGTATGCCATCCGGGTTGCCCTCGCTATCGGCGGGGATGATGCGGATAAAGAAGTTCTGGCAAAATTTACCGGCAACAAGGAAGCGGTCATTACGGTGCATACCCCCGAAGCCCTGCGGAAATGGATCCGGTTTATTACGGTAACTTCCACCCAGATAGGCACCAAAAGCCAGCCCCTACAGGACGGGCAGATAGAAACCAAGCAGAACCAGATGACCGAGGCTATTCAGCAGCAAACCGATCCCGATATGATTGATTCGGCTTCCACCGACGGGGGTTCATGGTAAGCCCTATGTTTATAGGATTTAAAGCGCGTGCTCCGGGTCTCAGTCACAGCGAACAGAATCTATGTCAAGATGCCGCGGACGCGGTTTTGCTGGGTCAAAAAAGGATAGGCATTGCATTGGTTGCGGACGGCCACGGCAGCAAACGGCATTTCAGGAGCGATCAGGGTTCCCGGCTTGCCGTTGCGGTGGCGAAGAAAGCGATTACCCAATTCATCGAAATAACCGAACGGAAAAAAGTTGCCTTTTGGGATGGCAGCGCCGGAAGCAACGTAAAAAAGATCGCGGAAACCCTCAAACAGCTTGAAAGCAATATTATTTATTGCTGGCGTGAAGCGGTACTGCAGGACATTAAAACCAAGCCCTTTAACGAAGAAGAACACGGCATCTGTACCGAAAATAATATTGATATTGAAGATGAAAACGATCTGGTGGCCGTATACGGTTCTACCCTGCTGGGCGCGGTGATTGCCGAGGGGTTTTGGTTCGCCATACAAATTGGAGACGGCGCTTGTGTGATCCTCACCGAAGAGGGAAACGCGGAGATTGGGATTCCCGAAGACGAGCGGCTTGAATTCGGACGGACCACCTCCCTGTGCAACACCGATGCGGTGGAGAGTTTCAGGCATAGTTTTGGCGATTCTATCCTGGGGATTACCGTTGCCAGCGACGGGGTTACGGATTCCTTTATTCCTGAAAAATATACGGACTTTAATATGCAGTTACTCAGAAACTTTATCAAGTACCCGGACCGGGCCGAGCGGAACTTGCAAGAATTTCTGCCTAAACTATCCGAGCGGGGCAGCCATGATGATGTTTCCATTGCGGGAATCATTAATCTTTCTAAAGGGAAACAAATCCTTGATAATATACAGGAAGCATACCCGGCGGACCCTGCCGAATATGGGGATTATTGTACTCCCGGCCGGCTGCCCCATGCCTAAAGGATAGGCCCTTGGTTATCGCAAAACTCCCCCGAAGGGGATTTTTACAAAACAGGTGGTATAAGGAGCATACTCTTTATGGAAGCAACGGTTATTTTATGTAAATGCACAAAACAGCATACCTTTGGGATTCGTGTGGAAAAGCGCCGGCATGACTGGTATAGAACCTGGGCGTTCAAGATAGATGAAAAGCGGGCGAAACGGGAAGGTTTTGATAAAGAGCTTATTAAGGGAAGTATGGAGATTGATGAGGAATATCCCGGATGCCCCTATTGCGGGGCCCGGGGCTTTTTTCAATGCGAATGTGGAAAATTTAATTGTTTCAAAGGGAATGAACAGGGGAATAAATGGGATGTGACTTGTAATTGGTGCGGCAAACGCCTTACGGTGGTAAGCGCGGACAGCTTTGAGGTGAAAGGCGGCGGCGTGTGAGCGGCCAGGGAACAAACCGTCTCGCACGGAGAAAAAACGCGCAGTGATGACACTTCGGAATAAGCCTCCGCCGGAGGTTTGCCTAAACGCCTCTTCCATATATCACGGCTCTTGTACGGCCTCAAGCAAAGAACCGCAAGGTCAAAAAGCGGATAATTGAGCGTTAATTCGTAAACGATCAAAGCAAACGGCATGGTTGACGGCATATACCCTATAGGAGCGCTTATGAGAGAAACCCTAACCGTAAGCCCTGCGGTGTATGCGGCCGCCGGAGCGGCAATGAGTTATTACGGCGGTACAGGCCCGATGCGGTTTGGAGGCGTCCTTTTGGTAATGGGGGTAAGCTTCTTATGCGTTTTGACGCAAGGACCGGTGTGGTTTTTGGGGGATCCGAAGGTTCACCGCCGGGTCCGCCGCAGTATGGTGTACCTTACCGCCCTATACTTGGGGTTCGGCCTGGGACTTGGCGCCGGCGTTCCGCGCCCGGTTAGGCTGGGGCTTCCCGACGCAAAGATTACGGGCGTTTACGGAATCCTTCAGGATGATCCCCGGGATCCGGCCCGATCCCGGGCCATAGGGAACCTGGCCTTACAAAGCGTATCAGGACCCGGGGGGATCCGGGCCTCTGCCAAGGGAATTTTGACGGTATTTTTTCCTGACGAGGCTGTTCCGGGGCTTCGGGAATTCGGGCGGGGCAGCGAAATATATATAGAAGGAACGCTCTTTTTATTCAAGGAATCGAGGGGCAATGCAAGAGGGAACCTTCGCGGGTTTCGCGCTCAATCGGTACATATTGCACGGCCCGCGCCGGCATTGGAACAGATCCGGACCGGCGTACGCCTGTATCTGATGAAACGATTCGCCGGACCGGTCTGGGGAGGGTTGGCTTTGGCGCTGTTGACGGGGATCCGGGATACCCTGAATACGGAACTCTCCGAATCCTACCAGTATGCGGGATGTTCCCATGTGCTGGCCCTATCGGGGATGCATCTGACTATCATAGCCGGGGTGATTGCCCGGATACTGAAAAAGCCCTTGGGTCTCATGCCCTCCGGAATAATCGGTGCGGCCTGTATCCTCGTCTATGTGTACCTGGCGGGGAATCTGCCGTCCCTGACCAGAGCCGCGATCATGTATATTGCGGGCGCCCCGGGTGTTTTGGGCAGGCTGCCGAAACAGCCTGCTTCTCTTTTGGGCATGACTTTCCTGATTCAGCTCGGTCTACAGCCGGAATCCGGCTATAGCATCTCTTTCATGCTCTCCTATTCGGCCTTGGGAGGTATTCTATTCATAGGTGAAGCCATCTATGATCTGATCCGGGGCAGCGTGCCTGAATTCCTGGCCCGGCCCTTGGCCGCTTCTTTGGGAGCGTTTATAGCCACTGCGGCGGTGATAGCGATGTTTTTCGGTATGTTACGGCCTGTGGGGATTCTTGCAGGGCTTGTGGTCATGCCGCTGACAGCTCTTTTTATGACTGCCGCGCTGATCCTCTTGGCTCTGGATGCGGTCGCGCCTTTTTTGATAAGCCCTTGTGAAATGATCCTCTTTGGATTGTATGCTATACTGGAAAAATTGACATCCCTATGCGCTTTAGCCCCGGGGATATCCGTTTCCGGTCCTGCGCCGGCGGTGTTTCTATCCCTGGGATTATTACCGGTATATCTGGGGCTGCGCGCCGGACAGCGCTTATTAAGGAGAGATATTGCGCCCTTTGATTGAGCTTTCGATACCTTACGACTCCCCTAGGGATCTCAAGGTTTTTCTGGACGCCTATGGTTTGGGGATGCGCAAGCAATTCGGGCAGAATTTTCTGATTAACCCAAGGGCCCGGACCAAACTTATCAAGGCCCTAGACACAGCGCAAGGCGATGAAGTGTGGGAGGTGGGTCCCGGTTTGGGAGCCATGACCGCAGAACTGCTTGAACAGGGAGCAACAGTACAAGCCTTTGAAATTGATCCGGGCTTTATCGGGATTTTGAAGGCTCTGTTCGGAGCGCACCCCCGGTTCAGCCTGGTTGAGGGGGATGTGCTTAAAACCTGGCGCCATGCCGGGGGAGGCGCCTATTTATTGGGCAATCTTCCCTATACCATTGCCGCTCGATTACTGGCCGTTTTAATCGAAGAGAACAGGCTGTTTACCCGTATGGTGGTAACGGTTCAGCGGGAAGTTGCCCTGCGTATGAGCGCCGCGCCTTTTTCAAAAGACTATTCATCCTTTTCCGTGCTGTGCGCTTCCGCGTATACCGTTACGCCCCTCATGGTCTTGAAAGGGGCGTCGTTTTATCCCGCGCCTCATGTGGATTCCCAGGGAGTCAGGCTCGACCTGCGCACTGACGTAGATCCCCGGTCCTATCCGTCCTGCTTCAAACCGCTGGTACGGCGCTTATTTTCATCCCGCCGCAAGACCTTGAAGAATAACCTGCAAAGTTTTATCTCTTCCGGTATAATGAAAGATAGAGCAAAGGCGGCCGCTCAGGACATACTGGACCGTTGCGGCATCTCAGAGGATAGACGCGCTGAAACGCTGAGACCCGAGGACTTTATTGCCCTGGCCGGAGCGGTGGAGGAGCTTCAATGCGGCGCATGAGTCCGCGGATTATACTTTATCGTGGAGGGATATTATGGGGATTAGTGAAGCACTGGAGTACATACAGGAAGTAATCCAACGGGCCTGCCTCCGATCCGGCAGAAAGCCGGATGAAATAAGGCTTATGGGGGTATCGAAATTTCAGGATATTCATGCTGTCGAAGAAGCGTGGCGGGCAGGATTGAGGCTGTTTGGGGAAAGCAGGGTTCAGGAGGCGCAGGAGAAATTAGCCGGTTTTAACCGAACCCATCCGGGAACGGAACTGCATTTTATAGGTTCCCTCCAGCGCAACAAGGCAAAGGCCGCGGTTTCTCTCTTTGACTGTATCCAGTCGGTAGATCGGGACGCGCTGATTGACGAACTGGGGGCCTTAACCAATCGGAGGGATACCCCGTTACGGATTTTGCTGGAGCTTCATACCGCAGAGGAGACCAAGACCGGTTTTCCTGATGGGGATAGCGTATGCAGGGCTGCGGAAAAGGCGTTATCCTATCCGCATCTCCGTCCCGGAGGGCTGATGACCATAGCGCCCTATACCAAGGACGGGGGTCTCATCCGCGATTCTTTCCGCGCCTTGGTATCCTTACGAAACAAGCTGGAAACCCGTTTCCCTTCCTGTGACTGGTCCTGCCTTTCTATGGGGATGTCCAATGACTTTGAAATCGCGATAGAGGAAGGTTCAACCCTTATCAGAATAGGAACCGCTTTATTCGGGGAGCGATAGGACAGAAACCCTTATTTTTTCTTGCCCTTTGCGGAGCGGTAGGGATTCCTGCGGTATTTTAAATACGCGCGGTAGGCCGCGCTGGACTCGTAATAACCGTCCAGCCCTTTGAAGGAAGAGGATTCATCACAGCGGTAGAGTTCAAGAAGGGTGGGGAATAGGGGAGACTCAAGAATCTCACCGGTTCGCGTCAAAGGCAGCCGGGGAAGCGCCGCGGGAAGCATGTGGTTTTTTACTAAAAACCATATATCCCGTATGAGGGCCGGATCAAATCCAAGGCGTTTCAGGAATCTCCGGGACCGTTCGGCTCCCAGTTCCGCATGACCTTCAAAGCGGTGATTCCCCGAGGCCTTTGCGAGGGGTTTTCCCACATCGTGGAGCAGCAACCCCAGAGAAAGACGCAAATCAAAGGTTTTCCGGTAACGAAAGGTTTCCATCGTATGTTTCCACACGTTCCCTTCGGGGTGAAATTCCTTGGAATGGTCCACGCCGTCTAAAAAACCGATCTCGGGCCACAAGTTCTCAATGAAGCCGCAGCGTTTCAGCAATTCCATCCCCAGATCGGGCCGGGAAGATGCCAATAAACAGGTCAGCAGTACCCGCTGCTCCTCTTCCCCGGGGGGTATTCCCCCGGGCAGCCCTTGAAAAGATCGGGCAATGTCCCGCAGGGAATGCTGAATTTGATCGGCACTGCCTTCGTACCGTGCCAAAATAAGCGCGGCGTCCATAGCCGCCCGGTACGCATCCGCACCGGGGTTGAGTCCTTTCCACCACGGTTCAAGGGGCGTATACGCATTGTTGGGCCTTTGCCCTAATTGAGGCGCATCCCGGAATGTCCGCAACAGCGGGTATATGCCCCCGGGGTCCCGGAACCTGCGGCTCTTCCCATCCTGATTGAATGAGAGCAGCCGGTACGAAGGCCGATAGATTTCCCCCGGGTCCCGGCAGCGGAAATACCAGATCCGTTCATCCCCGTCAAACGCGGCGTCCGCCAGGGCGGCACCAGGGAACCGCAGCCCATCGAATGTCCGCGCCAGGACTGCAAGGCCCGCGTCGGTCTCGACCCAGGTAACGGGAAGATCGGGAAACCCCATATACCGGTCTATGGCGCTGAAAGCGCAAAAACATAGGGAATACTCCGCGCCTAAAGGGAGGAGCGCCTGTGCGTTTGCCTTGTCTTTGCTATTCCCCATACTGCTCATTCTGTTCAAGGATAGTATACCTCTATTCCTGATGCCGGGCAATAGGAACCCCGCCGCGTCGTCCGTCACCGGTTATTCCCAGCGCCGCTTCCCGCTCGGCAAGCAAGCGCAAGGTCCGGCGCTCGTACCCATCCGGAGCCTTGCCGCATGTCAAAGCTATGATCTTCGGTTTTTATGCGCGGCGGTATTTCCCGTTTTTTCCGTTCCAACGGGTACATCCTGTTCCGGCTTGTTTACGGCCCCCTGTTAAGCGCGGCGCCTGTTTTATACATATTTTTTCAGCCTATGCAGTATTTCCGCTCTTTCTTTTTTCGTTATGGTTTCGGATAACCGTGCGGTCATTAGTATCGGTTCATAATGCAGTATTTCTTCTTTGTCTGCCCCTGTTTTATTGCAGTATATTTCCAAGTATTTTTCCGCCGTCTCAGGCTGGTGTAATTCAATAATCATGTAGGTACGGTATATATCCGCCTCGGGATTCCCGATTGCTGCATCAGCCCAATCGAGTATGATTATCCCCCCCTTATCGGTTTCTATCACATTAAAGGGGTGAAAATCTCCATGACATACATTGTTCCTGAATCTCATTGGGTCCAATTTCTTTAAAATTATACCCTTCTGTTTTTCATTTAAATCGTTCACCCTGTTGATTTGTTCAGTCAGCTTTTCTTTCATTAAAGGGAATTCCTGTAATGTAACGGAATGTACCTTTATCTGCAAGTCAATAATAGTATGGATGCTATCCGTTTCTTCAGATAGATTTTGTTCTATAGTGATTCCATTTACATAACCGGTATTTTTTATAATTTTTTCCCCTAGGGTTGTCCCTCTAATATATTCCATGACCAGCGCGTATCTCCCGTTTAACGCCGTTATTTCAAATACTTTCGGCACCGGAAGCCCCATTTCATATAGTGTTTTTTGGTTCCGCGCCTCTTTCTGGATACGCTCTTTGGGGAAAGAATCTTTAAATAGTTTAATAAGCCTATGGTTGTCGTCCACATATACGCCGGCGCTGGCGCCCTCTGCAATCAATTTCATGTTTCCAAGGCCCCCCGGGCGCTCATTTCCCCCCGGGGATCAATTCCAGAATCTCCCGAATCGGCATACAGCAGGGGTCCGCTTCCAGGGAGCGTTCATGTTTCAAGATAAGTTCCGCAGCCTTCATCA
>JAITHW010000185.1 GCA_031279815.1 Treponema sp.
GGCATCACATTGGAAACCGGACAGGCCCAATGGCAAAAAGGCACCCCGCAATCCATACACCGGGCCGCCTGGGCCCGGCGTTCTTGATCGGGAAGCCGGACCTCCACTTCGCTGTAATCATTGAGCCGCTCTTCCACCGGACGGTAGCCTGAAACCTTACGCCGAATCTTCAAAAATCCTTTCGGATCACCCATGCTTTTACCTCTTAATTTCTATAACTATAAAACGAGACGGATGTAACCGGACTTCCCCGGTCTCTTTTAATCCCTGCAAGTTCGGCTTTTGTACCGCCTATTCTCCCAAGTAGCAGGTTAACTTCTTCATCAGTTCTTCCATATCTATAGGTTTGCCTACATGATCGTTCATGCCTGCGGCAAGGCATTTTTCAATATCCTCCCGGAAAACATTGGCGGTCATAGCCACAATCGGTATCCGCCGCGCTTCTTCGGTATTCAGCGCGCGGATCCGCGCGGCCGCTTGAAACCCGTCCATTTCCGGCATGTGGATATCCATCAGGATGAGGTGATACTTTGTGGGCGCTTCCCCGAACAGCTTGATTGCCTGGTATCCGTTTTCCGCTATATCAATGGAAATCCCGGTAGGCTCCAGCAAGGCCAGTACGATTTCCCGGTTGATTTCCATATCCTCTACCAGCAGGACCCGCCGCCCCGCAAAGATATTCCCCTGGGGCACAAAGCCGGTTTCCGTTTTCTGAGGATTGAGAGGCGCCATATTCAAATGCCTGTTGATACAGTCCGCCATGACCGAGGGGAACAGGGGTTTTGTAATAAAACCGTCTGCCCCGGCCGCTTTAGCTTCCTCTTCAATACTGTTCCATTCCGCGCCGGAAATCATAATAACCACGATATGATGACCGGGCCGGGCCTTTATCTTTTTGGTTAGCTCAATGCCGTTCATCCGGGGCATACGCCAATCCGCAAAGACCAGATCAAAAGGCGCGGCCGCAGGCTCTTTAGCGGCTTCTTCTTCTATGAGCCGGCAGGCTTCATCCCCGCCGGAAGCCCCGAAGTACCGTATCCCCTGGGAAAGGGCGAACTCTTTTATATATTCCAGCACCTCAGGAGAGTCGTCCACCGCAAGGATACGCAGGTTTTTCCAGACCGCGCTAGGATTAGGGGGCTCCGCTTTGGCGCTTTCTTCCGCTTCCACGGTGATCTCAAAGGTAAAGGCCGCGCCTTTGCCCGGTTCGGAATTAACCCAGATTCTGCCGCGCATGAGGTTCACAATGCTCTTTGAAATGGCAAGGCCCAGCCCGGTCCCGCCGAACTTCCGGGCTATGCTGTTGTCGGCTTGTTCAAATAACGAGAAGAGCCGTCCCTGCTGTTCCTGGGATATGCCGATTCCTGTGTCGGCAACGGAACACAGAAGCGTATGGAATTTACCGGTACGGGCGGTCCGCTTTACGGATAACGTGATGATTCCCTCTTCGGGGGTAAACTTAACCGCGTTGGACAAGAGATTGGTGAAGACCTGGGTAAGCCGCTGCTCGTCGGCGATGATGCATCTCGGAACGGCCTGATCCAGACGGACGATAAACTCCTGCCGTTTTTCCGCAATCCTGAAATTCATGACGCTGCTTACTCGCAGAAGCATCTTTTCAAAATCAAATTCCGAACAGGACAGCTCAAATTTGCCCGCTTCTATCTTGGACATATCCAAGATATCATTGATAACCCCCAGCAGGTGTATTGAAGCTTCGTTGATCTTCCCAAGGCAGTACTCTAATTTTTCCTTGTCATGGGAGTTTTGAGCGATGGCGGTCATACCGATGATGGCGTTCATGGGGGTCCGCATTTCGTGGCTCATCCTGGAGAGGAAATTACTTTTTGCCAGGCTTGATTGTTCGGCCCGTTCCTTGGCCGTGATAAGCGCGGTCTCCAACTCCCGTATTTCGGTAATGTCCGAGGCAATACCCCCAAGGCCCTCTTTGGCAGCCCCTAGGGTAAACGCGGAAAAGGACAGGATCCGCTGTTCGCCGTCTTTCCGCAACAAAGGAATCTCCGTGTGATGGATCCCCCGCTCAAACACCGTGGGGATAAAGATCTCATGGATGAAGATTCTGGTCTCCTCGTCAAAGAGAAGGTCCATTCCGTGATCCAAAAGTTCTTCCGCGGTATACCCTGAAATATTGCATACCCCCTGATTGATATACTCAAAACCGCCGGAAGGATTAAAGTATGAAACGTATTGAGGGGTACTATCCACAATCCACGACATTTTAAGGAGTTTTTTCTCCGCGATCCCCCGCATGATGATCCCGGCCATTGCATTGCCGATCAGTTGGGCAAACTGAATATCGCTTTCATCCCACCGATGCCCGCAGATACACCGATCAATTCCCAGAACTCCCCAGAACTCATTCTGAATAACAATCGGGACGCTGATAAAGGCTTTGATTCCCAGGGGCTGGAAGAAACGGGCCAGCTCCGGCATTTCATCCACATTGTTACAGGCTAAATACGCCTTGCCCTTGGTGATAAACGTGTCGTAGAGGATCCCCCCCGGACCAAACCAATAGGCCCGTTTCGACAGCTTCGGGATATCCTGCTCTTCATTATACCATTCATACTCATATTCCAGCTTTCCGGTTTCGGTATTCAGCCGGGCAAGGACGACTTTACTGACCTTCATAAAGGATCCGATCATCAAAATCGCTCTATTGATAAGAACCCCCATGTCTTCCGCGGAGACAAAACTTTGGGAAATCGAGGATAGCAATTCCTGCTGCTGAAGCCGCTTTTTAAGGGTGATCTCGGCGAGCTTGAAGTCATGGATATCCACGCTATGCTGAATATAGGCCCGTTTGATATGCCCCCAGGCAATAATGCCGGAGGTGTTTTTATAATGCCGCCCGGTCAGGGAGCTGGATCCTTCCCACAGTATGACCTCCTGAACGTTTTCAAGGAGTTTCGGGATCGGGCAGAAGGGGCAAGGGCCCTTGAAACCGGTTTCCAGCGCTTCCCAGCACCGCCGGCCTATGATCTCTTCCCCAAAGCCGTAATGGTTCTTCATCGCTTCGTTCATAAAATGAATTACGTGGGTTTCGGTATCCGCGATAAAGAGATAGGTCCCCATTTCATTTAAGACTTTCTTAAACCCCGCCATTGATCGTATAAAATAACGGAGCATAAACACATAGAGGGCCCCGCTTACAATTACGAAAGCGCATACCAGCGCGAGGATCACGAATTTAAGGGGCGTTTCCTGCTCAAAGAGCCTGGGCATCATCATCTGGGACACGGCGATGCTGATCAGCATAAAGCTCATAACACTCATACCGATCAATAATAAGAGAGAAAACCTTAATAAAACCGGCTTATTTTTAACCGCCAATACCAGCACCCCTGAGCATCATGCCATGAACCGCTCGTGAGCTAACCCAAGCCTATATGCCCGGGCGTTGTTTTTAATGAAAGTACCCTGGAGAGCGGCAAACTTTTATTTCCGCCAATCCTGCGGCCTTTATTTTAAATCATAGAAACATGAGGGGATAGTGTCAAGTACACGGGGCGCGCAAATCAAGACAAAAACATTTAAACTTTGCCCGGGGGTTACACGAATGTTCACGGATTAATTTCACCGGTTAAATAAGGAGGGCAATCAAACGGCGCCGGCAAGGAGCGTATTTCAAGGAAACTAACGATTACCATAGGCTTTTTCCGGCGCTGTATACCGAAATCCCTGTTAATCCGCGGGCTTTTTACGTCTTCACGGTTAAATATTTTAACAACCGGTAAAATTTATTGCCGTCTGATATTTTTCTGTTGACAAAATGTATAAAGTAAGATAAACATATAGATACATTACCGGAATCGAAAAACAGCGTTTTCGGTTATCAGGATAATTCAGGACTAAAGTGTTTATCAGGATATCTATTTTTAAATATAACGCTCCGTACTCTTTCGACTGCTTCTCTAGTCTTGTACCATACCCTTTTGCAGCGCCGTGGTTCTCTAGGGGCCCCCGGACAGGAGGAAGCGTGAGTTAAACCGGGAAATTGGAGGGTCTCGATCTGTCCGTGCCGTGGATGCGAGGTTCTCCTTTTTAATAATTAAGAGGGATTGGGCGGCCGTCGGCCGCTGCCCTCGGGTATTTTTTTAAGGAGGAACTATGAAAAAGCGTATCGCTCTTTCAGTTGTACTCAGTGTTTTGGCGGTTGCCGCGTTTGCGGAAATCAGTGTATCGGGGCAGTTTGATGCCATTCTCGTGCCTCTTCAAATCCTTATGCAAAAGGACCCGCCTCCGGGCCAAGAGGAAATTACTGCCGGCGCAGGGCTGGGAAGGGACGGAAGCACCGCAACTCCAAGAGCGAGGATCGGGGTCGTAGCCTCAGACCCCGATGAGAAAATCGGCCTTAATTTTAAAGTGCAGTTCAATATGCACGGCGATTCGGGCAGTACCGGTTCTTTCCGGGTTGCCTTTGACGATTTTGCCGAAGTCTGGGTAAAACCCATCGACTGGCTCCGTATCGACGTGGGCAGGTTTGTCAACGACACCCTTCGGGGAAAGATAGGGGATGATAACTGGCAGCATTACACCCTCAGAATGAGCGACCCTGACGCAATCTTCAGCCGGTTTAAAGGGCCGGCTTGGGACGGTACCGACGGCGGCGGCTTTTTGGTGAGCTTAACCCCTGTGGAGGGCCTTTTCATCGGCCTCGGGGTTCCCGGTATGGTCTCGTTTCGCGGAAGCGGCACCGGCTTTGGATCAGGCCGGGCCAATGAGACGGTTGAAAAACTGGGATACGCGTATCAGCGGATTCAAGCAGGCATAGGATACAATATCAAGGATATCGGGTTAATCCGCGCCCAGTTTGTAGGCTCTAAGCCCCGGGTCGGCCTCAAAGAGGACGGAACCTTTGACATAAGCGGCGGCGCCATCGTTGCCCCCAAGATCGAGGCGGCCTTTGCCTTTACCATGATAGAAGGCATGGTGATCGATTTAGGTGGAAAGATTCCCTTTTCCTTTAGCGAATGGCACGAACCGGTAGGTATATGGGACGAAGAACCGGATCCTCATAAAGGCGTTACCTATCAGGCTCCCATCCAGATTTCTTTGGGCGCGGGATTTACCGCCGGGGACCTGGATATTAAAGCCCGGGTAGACACCAAATTGGCCGGTTATGTGGAACCGGATAACGGGCTGAAGGCCGACCTGTCCCCGGTGGTAAACTTCCACCTGTGGCCGTCGTACAACCTTGGGTTCGCCACCTTGGGCGTTGATATGGGTCTTGAGATTATCGGAAAAGCTAAACTGGACGGTGAAGAAATCGACAAAACCGACGGGGTGCGGGTCGGATTCGGCGCGTGGCTCAAAAAATCCATCGGGTCCTGTTCCGTAAAAGGCGGCCTTGCGTACCGGGTAGGGACCGAAGTCTATGGCCAAAACGAGCACGGGGCCTTTACCATTCCCTTTGTCTTTGAAACCACTTTCTAGTACCGGGTAAGGTTTTGTTTTCAGAGCCATGTTCCAGGAACATGGCTCTTTTTCTTTTGACCTCCCTGGCGGCCTGCCGCGGCATTAAAAATCAAATAAACGGCGTTTTTGTACTACAGAATTATACTGTTTTGCCGATAATTATTAAGTAATTCTATTGATAAGGCCCTTTCAATGATGACTTTCAAAAAACCAGTATATTTTTGAGGAATAGGCAGCACTATGAAAAAAAAATATAGCGCGGCAGCCATAACGGCCGCTTTTATATGCAGCGTATCCGGACTCTATGGCTTAGACGGGTATGCGGTAGTTTCTTCAGATAAAGACCTGGTCTCCGGGTCGATAGCCCTTGATGAAAAGATGGTTCAAAGCGGGTATCCCTTAAATTCAAAATTGCTTATTGCCAATGCCGAAACAGGGAAGAGAACAGAGGTTACGGTAATCAAAAGTTTGCCTTACGACAGAATAGTTGAAATTCCAAAGGAAGTGGCCGATGAAATCGGTATACAGGGAGGATTCGGCAGAATCACCTTATTAACCTTGGCGGAAGCGGCCGGACGGTTTACCGGTTCCGGCGCTCAGAGCATAACGGTTGCCCAAGAGTTAGATACGCTTCCTGAAAAGCCCTCCGTTGCCGTTGCCCCGGGAACTCAAGACCGGCTCTCTGAGGAGCCTGCCCCGGGGGATACTCCCGGGCTGGTCCAAAGCGAACCGGAGGAACCGGCCGGAACGGAACCGGTTGAGCCTAATGCCCCTGAAACCGCCGAAGCCCGGACCCCTGGGAATGATCGTCCTGAGACTCATATATCAACACCGCTCCCGGAAATTGTTCAAAACCCGGAGAGCCGTGAAGATCTTGCTATCCATGAAACCCCCGATGTGAAGGAAGCGCCGATACTGGGTCCCGAGACATCTCTTCCGGCAATGGCTTCGGAAACCGGAAAGAATGACGAATCCCCCGATATCCGGGAAGAACCCAGTATCGTTATGCTCAACCTGGGCCCGGAGATCAATCTGCCCGCAGAAATCCCGGAACTTGCAAAGGCCCGTGAGGTTCCTATAGAAGAGAGCCCCAAGGTGGCAAACGGCTCCCCCCCTCCTTCGCCTGAACGATCCTACGTGTATAATGAAAACGACCGCATTGTTTTGACCCCTTCGGAAAACCGGCCTCCTGCCGTACGGACCGCCCAGCCGGGTCTCCCGCGGGAAGCGGAAATAGCGCCCATTACCCGCGCCGCTCAAACCGCGCCGCCCCCTACAGCAAGCCTCCCGCCGGAAGCGGAAATACCGCCTATCACCAGGGCTGCCCGTGTAGCGCCTTCCCTGGCAAGCCTCCCGCCGGAAGCGGAAATAGCGCCTATTACCCGCGCCGCTCAGTCCGCCGCGCCCCCTGCAAGCCTCCCGCGGGAGGCGGAAATACCCCCTGCCACCCGCGCTGCTCAGTCCGCGCCGCCCCCTGCAAGCCTCCCGCCGGAAACCAAAGCGCCGCCTATTACCAGGGCTGCTCCGGTAGGGCCTTCCCTGGCAAGCCTCCCGCGGGAGGCGGAAATAGCCCCTGCCGCGGCCCCGGGGCCTACGCCTCCGGCCGGCCTTCCGCGGGAAGCGGAAATAGCGCCTATCACCCGCGCCGCTCAAACCGCGCCGCCCCCTCCAGCAAGCCTCCCGCGGGAAGCGGAAATACCCCCCATTGCCAAAACTGCCCCGGCCGGGGCTTCCGGGACAAAACTTCCCGCGGAAATACAGCCCGCTTCTCAGGCCCCCGGCCGGGCTTCTCCCGCTGAAGACCGGAGTTCTCTGTTTTCAGTCCCTCTGATCAGCAGCCTGGAAAAAGGGAAATATTATGTTCAATTAGCCGCGCTCAGTAAGTCCGAATTAGTGGAACCGGAGCTGTCAAAGATAGGGCGGGCCTATCCTTTAACCGTACAAGCCATAGGGGATATGGAAAAACCCTTATACCGTATTCTGCTGGGACCCATAAATCTGGGAGAAAGCGGCGCTTTGTTGCAGCGTTTCAAAGGCATAGGATACAAGGACGCTTTTGTCAGGCAGGGAACTTGACAATAGGCGGGCAGGCGCGGTTTTCCCTTATGGGAACCCGCGCCGCTCTTAAACCGGTGGTTTATTTATGGATCTAATCATACAAAACGGTACGGTAGTTACCGCTTCCCGAATGTTCCGGGCGGATATAGGAGTGGATCAGGGGAAAATAGCGGTTATCGCGGAGAAACTTGGGGGAGAAGCCCGGAATACAGTGGATGCCGCAGGGCTTTATGTGCTCCCCGGAGCTGTAGATGTGCATACCCATTTAGAACTGCCTGTGGGAAGCACGGTTTCTGCAGATAGTTATCATGCCGGTACCCGGGCGGCGGTATGCGGGGGAGTTACCGCCGTATTCGATTACCCTACCCAAAGAAAGGGAAAGGGCATAGTGGAAACCGTAGAAGAGCGCCGGGCTTTGGCGCAGCCGGGGGCGTGCTGTGATTACGCCTTCCACTGCGCCATAACCGGCCTGGGGGAACAAGATGAATTACTCAATGAGTTTCAAGCCGCCGCAGATTACGGGATAACCAGCGTTAAGTGTTATATGGTGTACCGTAAAGAGGGCATGATGATTAACGACGGTATACTGCTGCGCATTTTGGAAAAGGCTCGAGATACGGGGATTCTCACTGCGGTACACGCGGAAAACCCCGATGTGATCGACGCGCGGATCGCCCTGTATCTGGCCGGGGGAAAGACCGGCCCCTGGTATCATTATATGAGCCGCCCTGAATTTGTTGAAGCCGAAGCGGTCAAACGGGCCGTTCATTGGGCGTCCGCGGCGGAAGCCCCTCTGTATATCGTGCATCTTGCCTGCAAGGAAGGGCTTGAAACCATAGCCGCGGCCAAGGCTCAGGGCCGCCCCATCTACGCCGAGACCTGTCCCCATTATCTGGAGTTTACCTCCGAGGTGTATAAACAGGATAAGGCTAGAAACTTTGTCTGTTCCCCGTCCATAAAAGGCCCGGAGAGCCGGGAAGCTCTTTGGCAGGGGATCCGCCGGGGGGTTATTGATACGGTCGCCACGGATCACTGTCCCTTTATGCAGGCGGAAAAGGATTGGGGAGCCGATAATTTCACAAAGATCCCTAACGGCTGTGCGGGGATAGAAAACCGGTATCCTTATATGCTGTCCGCGGCAAACGCCGGAAAAATTAGTTTTTCCAAGGCGGTAGAAGTCTGCGCGGAAAAACCTGCGGCTTTATTCGGCTGTACGGCAAAGGGCAGTATCACAGTGGGTAAAGACGCGGATATTGTGATCTATGATCCGCAGAAGGGCTTTGAAATCAGCGTAAAAAATATGCACTCCGATTATGATCACACCATCTGGGAGGGGGTGCGATTAAAAGGGTATCCTGTACAAACCTTCCTCAGAGGAACGTTGGTATATGATCATGGGAAATATGTGGGCGTTCCGGGAACCGGACGGTATATCAAGCGGGCGGCCTCCGGCTAAAAGCAGCTTACGATAGCCCCTTCCAAGGCATCAAGATGAGGATCGATGAGAGCTATAGGATCCGCCTTTTTTCGGAGCATAGCCAGTTTTTCCGGAATTTTAATATGCTGCCCCGTGGCTTTTGAAACCGTTTCCGCGGTTTTTGCCGGATCTCCTGTGGCCAGTACAACGAAATGAGCGTCGCTATGAGTCAGATCATGGGACACGGCGAGGTGTTCCGCCGCGGCAAAAGCCACCGCGCTGTGGGGATCCAAGAGTATGTTGTATTGTTTCCAGACCTGTTCCATGGTCTCCAAAGTGATCCTATCGTCAATGGCCTCGGGAAATACCATGTTCCGCATGACTGCGGGAGCTTCCTCATAAAAAGAGAAGAGCCGTTCATAATTAGAGGGAACGCTCACATCCAGGGCCGGCGAAATCGTAGGCACAGACTGTTTGGGCTGAAACGCATTTCCTCTAATAAATTCGCCGAAAGCATTGTTCATGTTCATGGCCGCCACAAAACCATGAACGGGCATACCGAATTTCCATGCGTACAGGCCGGATATCAGGTTCCCGAAATTCCCGCAGGGCACGCTAAAAAGCAAATCCCCCTGTAGGTATTTTTTGAGTTTGATGAATGCATAGAGATAATAAAAAGTTTGAGGCAGCAGCCGGCCCGGGTTCAGGGCATTGGCGGTGGTAAGGCCGTAACGTTCCGCAAAGGGCTGGTCATATATGGCTTCGGCGACTAGGCGTTGGCAATCATCAAAGGTTCCCCGGATTTGAATGGGAATAATATTACCCCCATTGGAAATAAAAGTCTCGGGATCCAGGCCCCGGATAGGCCCCGAGGGGTAGAGAAGCACAGAAACCACATTGTGCCGGTTATAAAACGCATGAGCAATACTGACCCCCGTATCCCCTCTGGTGGCGGACAGCACCATGATCCGCCGGTTGTTCTTGAGCAGTTCTTCCATGACCGCCGCGAGAAAGGCAATGCCGAAATCCTTAAAAACCCCGGTGGGTCCATTGTAGAGACTCAACAGGGAGAAACGCTCATCCAGTTGTTTCAGCTCAGGCTCAAAATCAAAAGCGCTTTCCGCAACCCGGGAAGCGGAGAAAGGGTTAAGTTCACCCTGTAGCAGGACCGGCGCAACGGTGGACACCAATTCATGATACGCGGTATCGGCATCCATATAAAAAAAGAACTGCCGCATATCCATCACTGAGGCCGGAACATACAATCCTCCCTCCGGAGGCAGGCAGCGAAGTACCGCCTCCTTAAAAGAAATCGGCGGTTTATTTGATTTGGTGGATCTGAACTGCATCTGCTATCCCTTTTTATAGAGGTATTTTGTTAAGAATTGCCGTATTTTGCTCAAAACCCCCCTTTACAAAGCGGGGGATACGGCGTATCTGAAATCTCATTTTTTATAGTTTATACAAAAAATGAGAAATCCGCAAGTGAGTCTTCCAATATTCGCCTTAGCCATTGCCGGTACACGAACCAAGGACGGTTCAAAGCGGCGGCCTATAAGTCTTTATCAGAACCGCTGTAAAAGCTCCCTTTAGGGAGCTTTACAATAACCACGCTATAGAGGCTCGTTGAAGTAGAATATAGTATAATACTACTGAGAAGCAAAGTCCCGAAAGAGACCTAAGCCTCAAGTCCATGCCTTTAGGCTTGGGGGCAGCCGATTTTTCTCTTTTATGAAATCTTTTCCTTTCCTCCCTTGATTTCGGTCTCTTCATATCCTACAATTTATCTAGGATAAATACATCGCAGGAGAAAGCCCATGAATCTAGGAACAGCGCTCATCCACAATGGACACGAAACAGAACCGCTTACCGGCGCGCTGGGGGTGCCTATTATCCAGACCTCTACGTTTGACCAGGGGGATCTGTCCGCGCCTCAAGAATACGACTATGCCCGTTCCGGCAATCCTACCCGGAAAGCCTTGGAAGAGATCATCGCAACCCTAGAAGGAGGAGCCAAGGGCTACGCCTTTGGGAGCGGGATAGCCGCGATTTCCTCGGTTCTGGGGATTTTTTCCGCAGGGGATCATATAGTGGCCGCGGAAGACGTGTACGGCGGAACGTGGCGGATTCTCCATGCTTTTTATAAACGCTGGGGTCTTGAAACCACCGTTGCGGATGCTGCGGACCCGGATGCCCTCCGGCGGGCGATCAAGCCCCATACCAAGGCGCTCTTTCTTGAAACCCCCTCAAATCCTCTGCTTAAAATCACCGACCTCAAGGCGTGTCTGGGGATTGCCCATGAAGCGGGACTGCTTTCCATCGTGGACAATACCTTTATGACCCCGTACTTTCAGCAGCCTTTGAAGCTGGGCGCGGATATCGTGGTTCATTCGGCAACGAAATTTCTAGGGGGACACAGCGACGTGATCTCCGGTTTGGCGGTAACCGGGACCGAAGAACTGGGCAAACAGGTGTATGCGGTACAGAATAGTTTCGGCGCGGTTCCCGGACCTTGGGATGCGTGGCTGGTAATGCGGGGCATCAAGACCCTCAAGGTGCGCATGGAAGCTCAACAGGCTTCGGCCCGCAAGCTGGCGGCCTGGCTTTTGACCCACAACAAGGTGGAGGAGGTGTTTTATCCGGGCCTTGAATCTCATCCGGGACGGCATATACACGAGGCGCAGGCATCCGGGGCAGGGGCGGTGCTCTCCTTCAAAACCAAAACCCTTGAGCAGGCCCTTCGATTTCTGGGTAAGGTGAAACTGGCGGCTACAGCGGTCAGCCTTGGAGGGGTTGAGACCATAGCCTCCTATCCCGTGAAGATGAGCCACGGGTCCATGCCTCCGAAGGAACGGGCCAGACTGGGCATCACCGGCACGCTTATACGGATTTCCGTGGGGCTTGAGGATGCGGAGGATCTCATAGCGGATTTTGATCAGGCTTTGCAATAAGCTAACCCGGAAGGCCCTGAGTATTATGTATAGCGCCGTTATATCGATCAAGAATCGAACGATATTAGTTAAAATAACCGGTTAAAATAAAGTAAACTTATAGTTATAAAATCTATTATAGAGCTGGAGCGTTTTTATGAATACGAAATTAATTGATCCTGGGGGCAGCGGCAAACCTCACTGTACCGGACATCCTGTCTTGGATACCCTGGTGGTTCGAGGCTCAAGCCTCTTTGAGCCCTACAACGGGGCTATCAGTACGCCGATCTATCAAAGTTCAACCTTTAGGCACCCGGGGCTCTTTGAATCTACCGGATTTGATTATTCACGGGTGTGTAATCCCACCAGGGCCGAACTTGAACGCACCATAGCCCTGATAGAGCATGGAAAATACGGGCTTGCCTTTTCCAGCGGCATGGGAGCGATTTCTTCTCTTATAAAGCTCTATAAGCCTGGGGATCACCTCATTGTTTCCGAAGACCTGTACGGCGGCACCTACCGCTTGTTCACCGAATATTATGAACCGTACGGCTTTGCCTTTTCTTGGGTAGATACCAGCAATCTCGCTCTGGTGGAAGCCGCTCTTCGTCCTGAAACCAAAGCGGTCTTCATCGAAACGCCCTCAAACCCCATGATGAAAGTAAGCGACATCAAGGGCTGCGCCGCGCTCATTCACCGCCAGGGAGGACGCCTTATAGTAGACAATACCTTTCTCTCCCCATACTTTCAGAATCCCCTGGATCTGGGCGCGGATATCGTAACCCACAGCGGCACGAAGTACCTTTCCGGTCATAACGACACCTTGTCGGGGTTCATTGTTCATTCTAGTGATGAACTTGAAGAACCCCTGCGGAACATCCAGAAAAGCGAAGGCGCAAGCCTTGCGCCTTTTGACGCATGGCTGACCCTGCGGGGCATCAAGACCTTGGCGCTCAGGATGAAGCGGTGCGAACAGAATGCGATCCGGATTGCCCGCCGGCTGCGCTCCCATGAACGGGTAGAGAAAGTCTTTTTTACCGGCTTTGAGGATCATCCTCAATACGCGTTGTCCTGTTCCCAGTCCCGGGGTTTTGGGGGCATGATTTCGTTTTATGTGAAAGATCCCCAAGATGTGCCTGTGGTGCTTAAAAGCGTTTCCCTGATCCTCTTTGCGGAGAGTCTCGGCGGGGTTGAGTCCCTCATCACCTATCCGCTTGTGCAGACCCACGGAGCCATCCCCGAAGCCATGCGCCTTGCCGCAGGAGTTACGGATCGTCTGCTGCGCTTGTCCGTTGGTATTGAAGACCCGGAGGATCTGATTGCCGATCTTGAGGCCGCATTCAGGCAATGCGGAACAGGAGGAACCCTATGAGGATTTCAACCAAAGGCCGCTATTCCCTGGAAGCCCTGCTATATATGGCGCTGCTTCCCCTGGGGGATTACTCAAGTACCAGAACTATTGCGGAACATACCGGTATATCCGATGGATATTTGGAACAGTTGTTTATTCCTCTGCGCAAGGCGGGTATTATTAAGGGTATTCGCGGCCCCCAAGGGGGCTACTTACTCGGCAAACCTTTAGATAATATCACTGTGGGAGATGTGCTGCGGTCGGTGGAAGGCTCTCTGGAACCGGTGGACTGCGTGGGTTCCAAGCTATGCCCCGCCCGGGAAGCGTGTATTCCCCGGCATACCTGGAGTGAACTCTACAAAGAAATAACCGATTGTGTGGATTCCATCACTATAAGGGATCTTGTGGAAGCCTATCATGCTATAGATAACATGGAGTATGCAATATGAAGATTTCAACCCGCGGGCGCTACGGCATACGGCTTTTGATCGATTTGGCCGAACATGTAGGGGAATCTCATGTACCCCTGGCAAGTGTAGCGGAACGGCAGGCTGTATCTATCCGCTATCTGGAACAGGTGGCGGTGATCCTGCGCCGTTCAGGATTCATCCGGTCTGTTAAAGGCGCTTCCGGCGGCTACACCTTAGCGCGGTCTCCCCAGGACATCATCATCGGAGATGCTTTACGGGAGCTTGAAGGGGATATGCTGGTTGTAGACCCGCCCCTTATCCACACTACCGAAACAAAGCTGCAACGGTGCATTAGAGTCACGGTCTTTGACCGGTTGAACGACCGCATAGCCGGTGTGATAGACCGGAAGACCCTTGCGTCAGTAGTAGGCACGGTGGATCCCGACGAATCGTATATGTATTTCATTTGACCGCGGTGATTAACAAAGTATAGTTCATTAAGTTAAGTATATGAAAGTTTAAAATAATCATAAATCCCAT
>JAITHW010000016.1 GCA_031279815.1 Treponema sp.
GCCCGCACAATCTTGAATCACCTTGCGCGAGCGCCAGTTCCCGGTAATCAAGATTTTTTAGTTCCTTGAAAACCGCCGTCCGTACTACCCGCTCAACACTTGGCGTGTCACCGCGCCCCGTCCCGTTGTTTTTCAAGCCTTTGCTTATATCTGTTTCGGCTATTCTTATTATCTCAGGATGTTTTTCCAGTACTACATCCATAACCGCAAACATAAATCTTCAAATACTTTCATGGTTCTTATTCTATATCTTTTTTTCCACTTGGTACATCTTTTTCTGCTTTTTCAAATTTATTCGACTTTATGGACAGACGCTAGTTAATGTCCAGGCGCCCTATTTTTAATCGAAGTCTTTTGAGCCTGTTGCAAAAGTCGGTTACTTTTGCACAGGCTCTTGCAGTTTCTTAGAGCCTGTTTAAATTGTGGATTTTCGGGCTCTTTTGGAGCCTGCAAGGTAGAATTTTGGCGTTTACAACGCCAAAATTCCAGATTTTAAACAGGCTCTCAGGCTAAAGCCTGCGGACTAAAGTCCGACGAAACGTGCATTTTTAAGAGCTTGCTGTTGCAAAACTGAAGTTTTGCAACAGCCTCTTTTCGCAATTCCTTATCCAGTAAAGAATTAGCAATTTTCCCCAGGGAGGATTTGAACCCCCACAAGCAGATCCAGAGTCTGCCGTGCTACCATTACACAACCGGGGATTGCGGGGCAACCCATCATGCACGCGCTTTCAGAAATGCGCCGCTGGTTTCATCGGACCGCTGGTCCGCAGACCGGCGGCGGCCGGGGTTTTAAAACCAGCCTGTATTAGACTAGCATTTTTGGAAAAAATTGTCAATTATTAATGTGTATGACGGATAGTCATGAAGACAATACGCTGCACCGCCTGGTTTCTGAATTGACCCTGGAGGAACGGAATAACTTTTTGGAAAAACTCCGGGGTCAGTCAACCCTCTCTTACGAGCCCATGTATGAAACGTGGGAAGATATGGAAAGCGGGGAAATGTGCGAAGCCCAGTATACCCGCCTGCCCTGGTATGTCCGCCTCTGCTACCTTATCCTGAGCTTGCTGAAAAGCAAGTCGCCGGTCAAAGTCTTTGAAGAGGGTATGATGAACCGGCTGGGCCATCAAATAGCGGCGGAGGCTCCGGGGCTCTACGACCATCAGAAGAATCTGCTGCTTTTGGGTTTTTTTGACCTGTTGACGGAACTGAAGGACGCGGCGCGCTTTTTCTATACCGCTTTGGACCTCAGCGTTAACCGGGATAGCGGCGGCTTTTATGCGTTCCTCGGTTCCCTGGAAATGGGGGACCTGCACCGCCGCCTGGAGACCGAGACAATCCCCGAGCTCTTTACCGAAAAACTTGACGCCTCCGAACGGGAACTGCGGCAGGCGGCGGTCAGGGCAATGGAGGTAATCTTCTCCGCAATAAACGATACCCAGCGGAGTATTATGTATGCCAATGCCCGCTCCCTCAATTGCCTCAAGGAGCTTGCCGCTTTCGGGTTTGACCGCATCATTATAACCTTTGGCTCATCCGGCGGGGGACAGACCTGCCCGGTCAACGCGGTTCGGGATTTACTCATGAACCTCAACAATATTCTCTTTTCTCTGAAAGATCCGCCGGCCATGGCTCTGTTGGAATCCCTCTTTATTTACCGCCTGCAGGAACGCTCCGGGGAGCCGGGCTTTGACATGAACGCCGAAATACACAGCCTGCTGGGCATGGCGGAAGGCGCGATAACGACCATTCGTGACTTCAACAAAAAAGTTCCCCTTACCAGGATACTCCGCTGCGCAAGCCGGGATATGACTCTGGTCCCCCAGCAGATAAGCGGCGGGGAGGAATGGTTTGCCATATACCGGGACTATTGGAAAAAACAGGTTGAGGCCAAAGCTACCGAATATATCCGGCAGCGCAAATACAAGGAACTGCTCAATTCATTCCGTTTCTTTCTCAAAGGTACGAATTTAAAAGTTCTGTACAATGCGGTTTCCGAAACCAACCCCAAGGGCCTTCCGGTACCCGAGGCTTTTGCCCTTTCCTTTCTGCTGACTTTTCACGCCGCCATTCTGGTGAACGACGCCAATATGTTTCTGCGCCCCATTCTTATTGACGGCGAATTCTTCAAAAAGGAAAACCGCGCGGAATATACCGGTGCGTATAACGATATTATGAAGCTTGAAGAGGACATCAGGCAATTCGATTTGAAACTGTCGCCTGCAGGCGAGTATGGAACGCATTACAGTCAGGCAAAGGAAGATATGTCCGCCCTGTCGATAAAAAGACGAAAGATGCAGCAGGTCCTTGATGAAGTTTCGCATGAGGCAAGCGGGATCGTAATACGCGGCCGTAACGCGATAATTTCCCTGATCAATGTGCTGAACGGTATATTAAAAAAAGAAGCCGGCGGCAAATACGATACCCTTGCCAATATCGATAAGCTCGCGGGCAAAACCCCGGAAGTATTCCTTGACGGCGTAACAGAATTGGTTAACAAGTTTCAGCAGGCCCTTCGTATCATCAAGGATATTGATACGCTGGGAGACCTGCGGCAGTGAGCGCCGTTCGTGGTCAAGATATATTCTTTTGATCTTGATTTTAGCGCGCGGCCGCTGTTCGCCCCGTTTCCCTTTGTTTTTGACGGTGTTCCGGCGGCGGGCATTTCCTGCGGCATTTCTTCCCGCCTCGCGGGGGATATGGTCTTTTCCGGCGACAAGCCCGCGCGGCCGGCCCTGTTCAAAGCCCTGAACCTTGCGGCGTCCCGGGTGTACGGCCTTGCGCAGATCCATTCCCGTCAGGTACTGGCGGTGGACAGGCTCAATCCCCCCGCTGTTCCCGCGGACGGCATGGTCAGCGCGGACAGGGAAACCGTCCTCTCGGTTACGGCGGCGGACTGCCTGCCGGTGTATTTGTTTGACACGGAGACCGGCGCTTTTGGCCTGCTGCACTCGGGCTGGAAGGGAACCGGCATAGTCACGCGGGCTTTGGAACTCATGGCCGGGCGCTGGCATACCAGGCCGGAAGCGGTGGCCGCGGTCCTTGGCCCCTGTATTGATTCCTGCTGCTACCAGGTGGACGAAGCGCGGGCCGCCGCATTTGCGGCCGAATTCGGCGCGGTTCCGCCGGGACTTGCGGCCGCGGACGCCGCTTTGCTCAAACCGGTAACGCGGCGGGAAGGCGCCCGCTGGTATCTGGACCTCAAGGCCGCCAATATCCGGCTGCTCGCCGGCGCGGGCGTACGGAACATCGCCGTATGCGGCGGCTGCACCTTCACCGACGACCGGCTTGGCTCATTCAGGCGGGAGGGCGCGGCCTACACCCGAATGGCCGCCCTCTGCGGCTATTATTGAGAGCGGGGAGGCGGGAAGCCCAGCCAGATATGTAGCATACTCTTCCAACAGACCCTTATAAAGATACGTTTGATGTCTATCAACAATGGCTGAGAAATGATATGCTGTAAGAACAAGATAAAGGCAGGGTTTTGGGAATATGCCGGTCTCCGGTTTTGATAAAATGGTACAGGAAGCAGTAAAAACCTATCTCGTCTTGCTATCCACAAATCCCGGCGGAGAGGAAATCCAGTACCGGACGCCCCTTGAAAATCTCATCAATGCGATAAAGCTTCCCTTTAGAAATTTTACGATAATACAGGAAGACCGGCATAGCGGTTTTGAAATAGACGGAACGCCGGATTTTTTTGTATACGAAGATGACCATACTCTTCTCAAAAGACTTGTAGGCTTTATCGAGTGCAAGAAACCATCTTACCAGATTGAAAAACTCATTGAGAGCGAACAAGTAAAGAAATATTCAAGAAGCGCTGAAAATATTATCTTAACCAATTATCATCGGTTTATATTGCTTCAAAAAAACATCGTAGCCGGAGACATCGAGCTATCCAACGAGCCTAAAAGCATCCTTGATTTTAGCAATATGCTTTTTGAATTTTATCAATATGAGTATCCCTATATCAACAATAAAAAGACCCTCGCAAAAACCCTTGCCACCCAAAGTTTTTACTATTCCGTAGCCTTACGGGAATTCATTGGTGAAAGTGAAAATGCCGGAGACAGCTTTTTTATCAAGTTCAACGGCCTTTTTAGCGAGTATCAAAAATCAATAAATTATCATTATGAATTATCCGATTTTTGCGATATTTATTCCCAATCCCTTGTATACGGCCTTATGCTTGCCCGTATTGATACCGGCAAGACGCTTGACGAACATGACCTTGAATA
>JAITHW010000055.1 GCA_031279815.1 Treponema sp.
GGAAGCCTGAAACGGCGGGGAAAGAACCGGCCAAGTTGGCGTTAAGCGCGTAACGGGCCGGGAGCTGCCGGGGAAAAGATTTTTGTGAAAAATTATCTTTGCCCTTGACGAAAAACATAAGATTGCACGGAAGGGGGCGTCCGCGGGGTGTCCACGGATTACACGGATTTTCACGGATTAATAGAAGAAGCGAATCCGTGGTAATCCGTGTAATCCGCGGACCGGAAAAAGCGTTTACTATTTACTATTTACCACGTACCATGTTCCGCGGATACTGTTTAAATGCCCCGGCAAAGGGTGTTCCTCTCTTTACAAGCCGCCGAGATTTTATTATGGTCATACTATGGAGATGCGTGGAGGCAGAAAGCTCTTTATTTTGTGGGGTATGGCGGGTATCCTTGGTATTGGGAGCGGGGTCTTTTTTTCCCGTGATCCCGTGCTGATTGTTACGGATGCATCCTTTACCGCCCTGTACGGAGCCCGGCGGGCCAGGTTAAAAACCGTCAAAGCTTCCATCCAACTCTTCAGACCGGTTAAGCCGGTGATGGTTGCCGATAATGCCGGACCGGATATGGTGGCCTTTGCGGTTGAGCAAGCCGGAGGATCCCCCTATTGCATATTATTTCCATATAGGTATAATGAAGGGGCCGAACGGTATGTGGAACAATTTCCCCAGGTGCCGGTCTTCATTCTTGGGGGGCGGAATCAAAACCCCCGGGTGAACGGGACGATCTTTATAGAGACCGATTCAGGGACGGATCTATACCGAGCGGGGTTATGCGCCGGGATCATGGCCCGGAATGACGGCAAGGAGGTTCTTTTTTTTCAGAATGAGGCGATGGCCGCAGAACAGCAGGATGCGTTTCAGGCAGGGCTTCGGGAACAGGGCTTTGAAAAAACGCCTAAATACCTCAGCGTAAGCCAAGATTATTCCGATAATCAAAATGTTTCTTGTGTGGTTATGAATGGTCAGGCCGCTCTGTTTCTTAATAAGGATCTCGATACACCGGTTATTCTGTTTTCCTGGATTGACCCGGATGTAACCGCCACACCGGTGAAGCTTGTGTTTGATGATTCCCCTTGGGCGTTGGTTACGAGGGTAGTACAAATGATACCTGGGAAAAATCCGGAGGGGGCGGTTCCCTCGGAAATAGTGTTCCCAGGGAGGAGGATACGGGACAAGGGGATTTTACATGATTTAAAAAATGTGATATACAATAATATACCTAATATATAAAAAAATGTTGCAAACTGAAATAAAAATAATATATACTTAATATAGAGGTTTGACAAAGAACCGATAAGTAAGTATACTGTTACTTAATCTTAGTTCCCAACGTTTAGAAAAGGAGTATGGGATGAAACAAGGTAGTTTCAGGGCTACTTGCCTTATTCTTATGGCATGTATAGCAGTATTATCAGCTTTTGGTGACGACCACACGGTTGTTCTTGAAACCAGGATTTTGGAGACTTTTGATAACAATGAGGAGTCTCCTTATGATTGGCGGCTTGATGCAAGCAAATTTGCTACAAAAACCGATGAAGAGTCGTGGCCCAAAGTAACGTATGTTCCTGCATGGCCCGTGGCGATTTTCGGTACTAACCCGGAAAATGAGGTAAAGAGCCTTGGTATCTGGGGCAAATTTGATCGCCGTGGGTTTAACTGGATTGATGTGTATCCAGTGGAAGCAGGCGCCGATGAGGGTGCTCCGGCAACGGTGATCCCCATTCCGGGGCGGATTCAGTATCTGGATATGTGGGTATGGGGTTCAAATCTCAGGTATACTCTCGAAGCCTATTTCCGGGATTTTCGCGGAGTGATTCATGTGATCAATCTGGGAAGCATTAACCACAACGGATGGAAAAATCTGCGCGCTGCGGTACCCAGTAGTGTTCCCCAATCCAAAATGGTTCTTCCCAAGCTTGCGGCTCTCGAGTTTGTCAAATTTCGGATCTGGACCGATCCGAGTGAACAGGTAGATAATTTCTATGTCTATTTTGATCACTTCAAAATACTGACAGACATATTTGAGACACCCTATGATGGAGATGTGCTCGAAAGAGGTGATAGGGTGCAGGAATTTTGGAATGGAGGCGAATAAATGAAACGATATATTGTTATAGCCTTATGTTTGTTGTCTGTAGGGGTATTGTTTGCCCAGCAGGAGGGATCGGATCCGAGCCGGATTGGTATTGATACGGCTCAACAGAATCTGAAAGAGATTTCGATCGATAAATTTGAGCATGACAGTTATTGGCATGGGGTCATCTCCCCCGATGACGGGTTTATAAACGCCCGGCTTTTTGAGGGAAATCCCGCAGGGAAGGAGCCTATCCCGGAAGAAGAAGGTCTTAATATCTCGGATAGCCTTGTCTTGGGCGCCAGGGTTGATTTTCTCCACAGAGGAAATATTAGTTTTTCCCTGTATCCCAGACGCCCGATTCCTATAGAAGGGATCACCAAGACCATTTCGGTATGGGCGGTGGGACGGAACTACAATCACACCCTCAAAATTCTGATTCAGGATTTCTTTGGCCGCCAGTTTGAACTGGAGATGGGAAAGCTAAATTTTCAGGGATGGAAAAGGCTGACCGTTGCGATCCCCAGCCAGCCGCTCATTGGCAAAGCAGGGATTGTTCAGCGGGATTACCACTACAACAACCAGTTAGGAATCAAGGTTCTCGGGTTTAAGGTTGAGTGCGATCCTGCGGAAACCAGCGGAACCTACTATCTGTATCTTGATGATCTGCGGGCCGTAACCGATCTTTTTGCGGAAAACAACCGGGATCCTGACGATATGGCCGATTTTTGGTAAACCCTCTGAGGTCTACTAAAAGACTTAATCCAGGGCTTTAAGCAGCAAAAAGGGAGAGGTAAAACCTCTCCCTTTTTGTTTTATCAGTTAAGAAAAAAATTCAAGGTACGATTCTTAAAAGCAGGCGCCGGCATAACTCCCTAGCAGCCGATTATGATCCGCCCCCCCTATAGCCCAGAGGATATATTGAAAATGCAGGCTTAACATAATACTATACTTAAGTCCCTGATATGAAAAGTTTGCGTTCCGACTAATCTGCCTAAAAGTTATTCTAGTACGATTTAACGAGAACCCGGAGGCTTGTATCCGAAAGACTTTTTGAGGTGAGCTTCGGTTAAAAATATGTTTCTACCTGGTTAAAGCGTAGAACATAAAAGAGAGGATACTATACTTATGCATGGCCATGCGCACTGTTGCCTGCCGTTTTACATTTCCGTACTTCAAAGCGGTGATTTACAGGTCTACTTAATGATTTTTCTCATGCCGGTCTAGGTATTTATGAAAGCGCCTAAGGATACAATGGAAATTGTTCATACTCCGGTTTTACTGGAAGAGGTAATTCGATTCCTTGGTCCCCGCCGGCAGGGAGAACTTATGATTGATGCTACCTTGGGAGAGGGAGGACATAGCCATGCGTTTTTATCTCGATTTCCAGACTTGCAGGTCATCGGTATTGACGCGGATAGAGATATACAAGACGTAGCAAAAGAAAGGCTTAGAGAATTTGGAAGCAGGATTGTTTTTTATACCGGCTGGTCTCAGGATTTTTTTGCGTCTCCGCCTGTGGATAACCGGCGTCCGGATACGATACTCATAGATTTAGGGGTCAGTCTGTATCATTACCGGAAAGGAAATCGGGGTTTCAGCTTTATGAGAGATGAAGCCCTGGATATGCGGATTGATAGAACCGGAGGAGTGTCTGCGGCGGACCTGATAGCCGGTCTTTCCGAAAGAGAACTGGCGGATCTGCTCTATATTAATGGAGAGGAACGGTATTCCCGGCGTATTGCCCGGAGTATTAAAGAAGCGAAAACCCAGGGGAAGATAACCGGTTCTGGGGGTCTTGCGGAACTGGTAGTCCGGGCGGTTCCTGTTGCCTATCGGTATGGTCCCGTGCATCCGGCGACCAAGACCTTTCAGGCCCTGCGGATTGCGGTAAATCGGGAACTTGAGGGCCTTCCGGCGCTTTTAGAAGCGGCCCTAGAGGCGCTTAAACCTGGAGGGCGTATGGGAGTGATCAGTTTTCACTCTTTGGAGGACCGAATTGTTAAAAATTTTTTCCGAGAGAGAGGGAAAAATACCCTGGAAGAGCCGATACATAAAAAGGGAGGGCGCGGGATAATCAACCTTCTCAGCCGGAAGGGTATTTCCCCGGGAATGGATGAAATCCGGAATAATCCATCGTCCCGGAGTGCCAGGTTGCGGGTTGTGGAGAAAAATGTGCATGAGTATAGGCTTAAGGACGGGCAATGAAAAGGTGGCTCATACTTTTATATTTTTTTGCCCTGACTATACCCCTTTTTTTAGGTATTACCGCATGGCAGTCCTCCCGGTATGCGGCGCTGGAACGGGAAGTGAAGCGGCTTGAAGTTGATCAGGAAGTATGGATAGAAAGCAACAAACGGCTTATTGCAGGCATTGCGGTCCTTTCATCCCCCGGGAGAATCGAAAAAATAGCTCGAGATGAACTAGGATTAACCAAAATCCGCCCTGAAGATGTATTGCAAATTCGCATTGATAGTGAAAGGAGAAAACCTTAGGTGGGTAAAGATACGGCACAGGATAAGACGGTTATTATGCATTGTACCGGTTTATCCCGGGCTTTGAAAGCGCAGTTCATTTCCTTTCGGGAAGGTGTTGCAGATCATAAGGGAGCCGTCTCTTCGGTAAGTATTGATTCAAGAACCGTGCTGCCTGGGGCGCTTTTTGTGGCTCTGATTGGGGCTGTTCAAGACGGGCACCGGTATGTACAAGCCGCATTTGAGGCGGGAGCTGCGGCAGCCATGATCGCCCGGTCTCGTTGGGAAGATCCGCAGTCGGAGCTTGCGGAAACCGCCCGGAAATTTTATGGTATACTCCTTGTGGTGGAAGATACCCTTAAGGGGTTACAGGAAGCGGCGGCTTATTATCTTGAACGGTTTCCCCGGCTGCTTAAAATCGGCATCACCGGTTCATCCGGGAAAACGACCACCAAGGAGATCCTTGGAGCCATGATACGCCGTGAAAAAACAGTGGTGATGAATCAGGGCAATTTAAATTCCGAGACCGGTCTCCCCCTGTCGGTTTTTATGGTCCGTTCTTCCCATGAAGTGGGGATATTTGAATTGGGGATGAACCGGCACGGCGAGATAGAGGAGATTACGGGGGTGCTTAAACCTCATATTGCCCTTATTACCAATATTGGATCCGCCCATATCGGATTTTTCGGCAGTAAACAGGCAATTGCTGAGGAAAAAAAGGCGATTTTTTCAAAATTTTCGGGAAATGAATGCGCCCTTATCCCGGCGGATGATCCTTATCGGGATTTTCTTGCGGCTGGTGTCAGAGGCCGGGTCATTTTGTATGGGCCTCCGATGATGGAAAAATTGGGGGAAGTACGGGATCGGGGAATTGGGGGGGTTGAATTGGTATGGGATGGCGTCCCGGTTTGTTGCGGTCTTCCCGGAGCGCATAATCTGCGGAACATCCTGGCGGCGGCGGCCATAGCCGGAGAAGTCCCGATAAGTTCCCGGTCAATTCGAGCGGGGCTGGAAGCGGTTAAAGGGATCTTTGGGCGGACTGAAATTCTCCGGGGACCGGTAACGGTGATTCAAGATTGTTATAACGCCAACCCCGAATCAATGACGGCGGCGATAGGTATGTGCGATGATCTTGATGAAGCCGGACGGAGGATCTATGTAATTGGCTCTATGCTGGAATTGGGGGGCCGTTCTCAAGAAGCTCACAGGATGATTGGCCTGCGTTTGGCATCCTCTAAAGCGGATCTGGTTTGTCTTTATGGGGAGGAAACCAAGGCGGCCCTTGAAGCGTTGCAATCCCTTAAAGGGAGGGAGCAAAAAGCGCCTTTTTTTCATACTACCAGGATGGACGAGTTATCGGCGTTTCTTTCGGGGTTTATACGATCCGGGGATGTGGTCCTGTTAAAAGGTTCCCGGACCTGCGCCCTGGAACAGCTTACCGAAGGGTTGATGGCGGCCGCCGGCAGTGAAACCCCGGCGGCAAAGGGAGTATGTTAGGTGTTTCTGGAATTTCTCTATCCTTTAGTAAAATATTTTACCCCTTTCAACGTATTCCAGTACCTTTCTTTCCGTGGGGCCTACGCGGCTTTAACAACCCTGCTTATATGCTATATACTAGGTCCCCTGATAATCGAAGCCCTCCGCAGGCTCAAGATAGGTCAATCCATCCGGGAAGAGGGACCCGAAACTCATTTGAAGAAAGGAGGCACCCCTACTATGGGGGGTACTCTGATTATTTTCTCCGTGGTCCTCTCTATGCTCTTATGGCAGGATTTAGGGAACGGCAAGGTGTGGCTTACCTTGGAAGCTTTTATCGCTTTGGGGGTAATCGGCTTTATAGATGATTACCTCAAGGTAAGCCGCCGTAATTCCGATGGTCTGCCCGCTTGGGCAAAGCTGGCCGGCCAGTTCGCGGTTGCCATTGGGGTGGTGGTTTTCCTCTATTTTTCAGGAGAAGAAGGGATCACGTCTCTCTATATTCCTTTTTTCAAAAATCCGGTAGTGGATCTGGGGGTTCTATGGATTCCCTTTGGGGTACTTCTTATCGTAGGGGAATCCAATGCGGTGAATTTTTCTGATGGCCTGGACGGGCTTGCTGCGGGATTGCTTTTGCTGGTATTTATTACTTTGGCGATCCTCACCTATCTTTCAGGCCGGGCGGATTATTCCGCTTATCTGGGGATACCGTACATTACCGGCGCGGGGGAATTGACGGTTTTCTGCCTTGCCGCGGTAGGGGCCTGCATCGGGTTTCTGTGGTTCAACGCCCACCCCGCGGAGGTTTTTATGGGGGATGTGGGAAGCCTGCCTCTGGGAGGGGTCATCGCGGTCATATCCCTGATCATCAAAAAAGAAATTCTCATCCTCGTTATCGGCGGGGTTTTTGTATTGGAAATCGCCTCGGTAATTATTCAAGTGGCTTCCTATAAATTACGAAAAAAGCGGGTGTTTAAAATGGCCCCTCTTCATCATCATTTTGAATTATCCGGTTGGATGGAAACCAAGGTTGTAATCCGTTTTTGGATTCTTGGAGGGTTATTTGCTATCATTGCCCTTTCAACATTGAAGATCCAATAAAAATTTCGTATAATTATAAATAAAATTTTGTTTGATTTAGTAATCGGGGGAGCATTGAACAGATAGCATGTATCAATTTAATGTTGAAAAAGCAGGTCATAGACGCCATGTGGATCATATTCTGGTGGCGAGTATTTTCTTCCTTATCGGATTAGGGATCGTGACCCTCTATTCTTCATCCTATGTATATGCGGAACGTTTCTTTGAAGACGGGCTGTATTTAATATCCCGGCAGGTCATCTTTGTAGCGGTGGGAATGGCGCTTTTTTTTATCTTTTCCCGGATTAATCTGGATATAGCCCGGAAATGGTCCCTGCCCGGACTTTTTATTGTAGGAACCGCCATTCTCTGCATCCTTCCTCTGCTTCCCGAAGTGGGGGTAACGAAGAATGGCGCCGCCCGGTGGTTTCGCATTGGTTCCGAGACCTTTCAACCGTCGGAATTGATTAAACTGGTACTGCCCTTGTATTTGGCCCATATTTTTGATAAAAAGCGGGATCAGCTCAATTCCCTGACCACAGGTATCTTGCCTCCTTTTTTTATTACGATTATATTCATTATTTTGATTTCTCTACAGAATAATTTTTCCACCGCCGCATTCATTGCGGTAAACGCAATTTTGATATTTTATCTTGCCGGGGTGAAACGCCGTTATTTTTTAAGCGGTTTGTTTATGTTCCTGCCCTTTGCGATCTTATTGGTTCTGACTAAGGAACATCGATTTAGAAGGCTCATCAGCTACCTTAACCCTAACTGGGATCCCCACGGGGCCGGGTATCAGGTCCGGGCATCGATTATGACCATTGCATCCGGCGGTTTCTGGGGCAGGGGTATCGGTCATGGGATCCGGAAAGTGTCGAGTGTACCGGAGATCCAGTCGGATTTTATCTTTTCCGCCTTTGCCGAAGAAACCGGATTTCTCGGAGTATGCCTGTTTTTTGTGCTTTTTGGAATCTTTGTGGCCCGGGGCTACCGGGCGGCTATGCGGGCGGAAGATATCTATCGCCGGCTTTTGGCTTTCGGGCTGGTTACGGAGATCATGTCCCAGACCCTCACCAATATTGCGGTGGTTTCCGGGTCGATCCCCGCGACCGGAATCCCCCTGCCTTTTTTTTCCGCAGGGGGGTCATCGTTGCTCACCACCCTGATTGCGGTGAGCGTTATCGTAAATATTTCTCGCTCCCAAGGGAAAACGGCGTCTTTCGGCCCTTCGGAAATGAAATTCACACAACGATCGGATTCCTGGTATTCCCATGATTCTGAGGTCTAATATGTCCGATGATATTTTTAAAGAGGATCTATTAGACGGCCAAAAAATGGAAACCTCGGCATCGGGGAATTCATCAAAAATAGAGAAAGTCTTGAGATGGGTTATCATCGTAGCCCTGATCATCTTAGGGGGAGAATTGGTTGTGATTTTGGCGGTCAATCCCTGTCTGCCCCTCTCAAAGGTGGAAGTTATGGGAATGCCGGAACTGGACAAAGAAGCGGTGCTTGAAAAGGCGGGAATTACGGGTAAGTCTTCCTATATATCGGTGAATCCCCGGACCACAGAGAGGAGGTTGAAAACTTTCTTGGAAGTGGAGTCCGTCAAGGTAAGCAAGCGGTTCCCCGATTCGGTACGGATAACCCTCGAAGGCCGTAAGGCGATAGCCATGTCCTTCGGCATGATTGACGGTAAGGTATACCCTGTTTTTTTTGATAAACAAGGATTGGTTTTTATGATTGGCACTGAGGATACTAAGGCGCCGCCGCCTTTCTCCATACCTATTATATCTGGACTCATGCCGGAACAACCTTTTCTGGGTATGCGGCTTCCGGCAATGTTCAATACCCTGTTGTCGGATCTTGAGATGATACGGATATCCGCTCCGGAGCTGTTGGCGGTTATTTCGGAGATCCGGGTAAACCGGAATGTTTTTGACGGGTATGATCTGATCCTCTATCCGGTGCATAATCGGGTGAGGATCCGTCTTGGAACGGAACTAAATGAAAATATGCTTCGGTACGTAATGTTGGTGGTGGATGTATGTGTCGCAAGGGGCGCTAAGATTGAGGAAATCGATTTCAGGACCGGTACCGCGTCATATACTATAAAGGAGGCGTCTTCTGGCTAATGAAGGATTAGTTGTCGGCCTCGATATAGGCACGACCAAGGTCTGCGCCGTGATCGGCGAGCGTAATGAAAATGGCCTCCTGGAGATTACCGGTGTCGGGGTCAGCCCTTCCACCGGATTGCGGAAAGGGGTGGTGGTCAATATTGAAGCTACCCTCCGGTCAGTGGCCGCCGCAGTTGAGGCTGCGGAGCGGATGAGCGGACAAGAAGTCCATGCCTGCTGGACCGGCATTGGGGGAAATCACATTGACGGGATCAATTCTCGCGGGGTCGTGGCGGTTACGGGAAAGAACCGGGAGGATATCCGGGAGATTGGACCTGATGATATAATCCGGGTGCTGGAAGCCGCCCGGGCAGTGGTGATCCCCATGGATCGTCAGGTTTTGGAGGTTATCCCTCAAAGCTATATTGTGGATGATCAGCGAAGTATTCAAGACCCCCTCAATATGATTGGGGTCCGCCTTGAAGCGGAAGTACACATCATTACCTGTTCGGTTACCAGCGCCCAAAATCTGATAAAATGTGTGAACCGGGCAGGGTTCATGGTAAATGATCTGATCCTTCAGTCCCTGGCGGCAAGCAGGTCGGTGCTGACCCTCGACGAGAAAGAAATAGGGGTGGCTTTGATCGATCTAGGGGGCGGGACCACTGATGTGCTGGTCTATGCCGACGGCGCTCCCTATTCCAATATCACCGTCCCCGCAGGGGGAAGTATGATTACCAGTGACATATCGAAGGTTAAGAATATTTCCTTTGAGACTGCGGAGCGGATTAAACTGGATGCAGGATGCTGCTGGGAGGGACTTTTTCGGGTGGATGATGATATTATTGTTCCGGGCGTTGGAGGGCGGCCGCCCATGCCCATTCCCCGTTCCCAACTGATGGCGATCATCAGGCCCAGAATGGAGGAGATCTTCAAAATGGTACGGGAAAAGCTGGATAAGCTCTCTCTTTCCAGGCCTTTGGGAGGAGGCATTGTCTTAACCGGCGGAGGCGCCCAGCTTCTGGGGGTTGCGGAATTAGCTTCGTATATTTTCCGGTTGCCTGTGAGGGTCGGAATCCCTCTTTCAGTGGGCGGACTAGTTGAAGAATACCGTAATCCCATGTATGCTACAGCAGTGGGTCTTGTATTGGAGGGAAACGATAGGGAACAGAAAAACGCTCCCGAGCGGGGCGCGGAGGCTCATGTTCGGGAAAAAGGGGAACCTACGATTTTTGGAAAGTTCGTGAACTGGATTCGGACGGAGTTTTTTTAAGTTTTTTTATAGACTTTTTGTATAGAAGGTCTAACAATAGATTATAATGATTTGGGAGGGAGTATGACGTTAATGAATGTAGAAGTCCATGATGATCAGCTTCTGGGACCCAGTCCGGCGGTAATCAAAGTTATCGGCACCGGCGGGGGAGGATGCAACGCGGTAAACCGGATGATCGCCTGCGGTCTGCAGGGGGTTGAGTTTATCGTGGTCAATACAGATGTGCAGGATCTGAACAAATGCAAAGCCAACAAAAAACTACAGATCGGCGCGAAAATTACCGGGGGCCGGGGGGCCGGGGGAAAGCCTGACATCGGAGAAAAGGCCGCTCAAGACGACCAGGAACTGATCATGGAAGTGCTCAAAGGAGCCAACATGGTCTTTGTTACCGCAGGCATGGGCGGCGGAACCGGAACCGGTTCCGCGCCGATTATTGCCAAGGTTGCTAAAGAGTGCGGCGCGCTGACCGTGGGGGTGGTGACAAAGCCCTTTGAATTTGAGGGCCGTTCTCGAATGCGTCAGGCTGAGGCGGGGATTGATAAACTGCGGGAAGCGGTAGACAGTCTGATCATCATCCCGAATCAGCATCTTTTCAACATTGTAGAGCGGAAAACTCCCATGACCGAGGCCTTTCTCAAAGCGGACGACATACTCCGGCAGGGAGTACAGGGGATTTCGGATCTAGTTACTGAAACCGGGCTTATCAACATCGACTTTGCGGATGTGGAGACCATTATCAAAGGTCAAGGGGATGCTCTCATGGGTATCGGCTATGGTACCGGGGATAATCGGGCAACCGAAGCCGCAAATAATGCGATAGATAACCCCCTCTTGGAGGGCACCGCCATTGAAGGGGCCACCCGGTTCTTGGTGAATGTGAGCGGATCCGAAGATCTGTCCTTGGTGGAATTTCAGGATGTGGTTAATATCATTACCGCAAAGGCCGATCCTGACGCGGAGATTATTTCGGGGACCAGCCTGGATCCGAGTTTGGGAGATAAACTCCGGGTAACTGTCATTGCTACAGGGTTTCAAGCGGAAGTGGTAAAAGCGGTTAAAAAAGACCCTCCCCAAGAGCTTCCCAAGAGTAATGAAAGTAATTTCATTAATTTCCGGGAATGGGATGAAATGCGGGGACAGACAAAACAGCAGACTTTTTCCCCTTCCCGAACCAGTTATCAAGATGATGATCTTGATATTCCTACGGTAATCCGGGATCGGAAGTATAACCTCAATAAGGATATTCCTTTACAAGGAAAGGAAGCGTAATACAGGGGAAGGAAGTATAGTGTGGTAAATCATCAGGCATTCTTGGAACAGTACTATTCCCGGCTCATCACGCTGGAGCGCCGTGCTCCTCTCACCGCGGAAACATATCGGTTTGAAATCCGCCGGTTTTTAGCATGGCTTGAACAAGAATCATATACCCTTGAAACCGCCGATACTCAGGCGCTTTTCCGGTATTTGGAAAAGCGCCGTACCTTGGACGGTATTGGTTCCCGGTCCGCTTCAAAAGCCATAGCTATCCTTCGCTCCTTCTTTCATTTTGCAATAGATGAAAATATCAGAACCGATAATCCCGCCGCGCTTTTGGAAGCCCCCCGGCGGGGCAGGCATTTACCTGCGGTGCTTACTCCGGAATCGGTGGATCAGCTTTTGAGCATGATCGATATAGAAACTCCCTGGGGATTGCGGGATCGGGCCCTGTATGAACTGCTGTATTCCACGGGACTGCGGGTTTCAGAGGCGGCTGCCTTGGATATACGGGATATCATGTTTTCCGAAGGGCTTATCCGTGTTAAAGGCAAACGAAGCAAGGAACGGCTGGTGATCTTCGGGGTTCAAGCCGCATCCTGGCTCAAGCGTTACCTGGCTGAAGCCAGACCCTTGCTGGCAGGCTCAATCCCGAGTTTTGCCCTGTTTGTCGGCAGGACCGGGAAACGGCTTTCCCGAAAGGGGATGTGGAAAAACTACGCGGGCCTGGCGATTACGGCAGGAACGAGTTCCAAGCTGCATACGCTGCGACATACCTTTGCCACGGAATTATTGGCCCGCGGGGCGGATCTCAGATCCGTACAGGAACTGTTAGGTCATGCGGATTTGACCACCACTCAGATATATACCCATGTAGATGTTGCGCTGCTCAGAGAAAGCCACCGCCGTTATCTGCCTGTCATGCAGGAATATACGCAGGATTGCCGAAATTAAGTATGGGGTAGTACTATGAAAATTAAAAAAGATATGGTTGCCGGATTGATGGTAATTACCGTAATAGCGGCCCTTGTAATTGGAATCAATGTGTACCGGAAGTATAGTGTCCGATCAAGTCTTGCGGCCCGGATCGCCGAATTAGGACCTCATGGAGGACCTCCCGCAACTATCGAGGGCTTACGGGAAGCCATAACCCTCTATGAAGCGCAGATTGAACAGCATGTGAAAGACGCGGCCCAAACCGGAGTTTACTGGAAAATTTTGGCCACCCGTTTGCAGGACAGGGGTTTACATACCGAAGCCCTCAATGCTTTGGCACGGGCCATAGAATACACTCCCGAGGATCCGGCCCTTCTTTATCTCCAGGGAATTTCCGCGGCCGTTGTGGCAAAATCTTACTATAATAATGCGATGTCCGGAGGGGAGCTTACCCAGCAGAACTATTATTTTTCCTTGGCCGAACATTCCTATCTGCGAGCCATCCAATTGGATAGTGACTATGGCCGGCCCCGGTATGGCCTTGGGATTTTGTATGTTTTTGAGTTGGACCGTCCCGAAGAGGCCATACCGCATTTGGAGCATTACACGGACATTTCAAAAAACAATGTGGACGGTATGTTTGTGCTGGCCAGGGCTTATTATATGGCGGGGCAAAATCAAAGGGCTTTAGCGGTGTACGACCGTATTTCCAGCCTTACCAAGGATCCCAAAAAACAGGCTGAAGCGGAGCAGAACAAACGGGCCATATTAGGGTTACCCAATGGATGAGCGCGGTTTAGTCGATGTAATCATCGCCCGTATTCCCCGGATTTCTGCGGCTGAAAAGATACTGCTGTGTAAGCGCTGTAATCGGGAGAACGATATAGCCGCGTTGTCAAAAAAAGACGCCGAGGCGCTTTTGGGACGGGCTTTGGGTAATCGGCCCTGGAATATGGATACTCTTCGCGCTCAGGCGGAGCGGGACGCGGCTATTGCCCGAATGCGCGGTATTGGGTATGTTTCATATATGAGTCCTCTATATCCGCCCCTGCTCCGGGAAATCTGGGACCCTCCGGTACTGCTCTTTTACCGGGGGAGACTCCCAAATCCGGAGCGGCCTATGGTGGCGGTGGTGGGAACAAGAGAGCCGTCGCCGCCTGCGCTGCTTCAAGCTTATGATATTGCCAAAGGTCTGGCGTACCGGGGAATGCCGGTGGTTTCCGGCCTTGCACGGGGGATTGACGCTATGGCGCACCGGGGAAACAGTGACGGCGGGGCTCCCACCGTGGCGGTCCTCGGCTCCGGTTTAGATGAAATTTACCCGGTGATAAATCGAGCTTTGGCCCGGCGTGTTGTGGAATCGGGAGGATGCTTACTGAGTGAATATCCTCCGGAGATGCAGCCTCGAAAATGGCATTTTCCGGCCAGGAACCGGATCATCTCCGGCCTGGCAAGGGGAACCTTGATTGTGGAAGCTCCCGCGGCTTCCGGCGCGCTTATCACCGCCCGATTTGCCTTGGAACACGGGAGAGATATCTGGGTTGCGTCAACAGGAGTTACCGGGGGAGAATATACCCGTCTCAGAGGGGGAACCGCAAAACTTGCCGCAGAGGGAGCGCCGGTGATTGCTTCGGCGGCGGATATCCTCAAGGAATGGGGTCTGGCGCCGGCATCAAGGGGAGAAAAAGAAGCGGGACGAGTTCAAGATTCTCAAGACAGGGCATTCAGCGCCGTTGCTTTAGCGGCCTCTCTTGCCCAATCTCTGGATATTGTGTATGAGGAATAGCATACCATGACAAGAGAAACCGGAACAGCAATGGAGAAGAAAAAGAATTCTAAAAAACCCGTAGGCCGGAAGAGCAAAGGAAAGGCTCTCAAGAAAAAGGCCCTACAGGATGACACCGCGCTCAAGTATAAAAAAGTCCTGGTGATTGTAGAATCTCCGGCTAAGGCAAAAACTATTGAAAAGTATCTGGGATCTTCATATACCGTGAAGGCTTCTATGGGGCATCTCATCGATCTCCCTAAATCCAGAATGGCTATCGATGTGGACCATGATTTTGAGCCTGAATATATCACGATTCGGGGGAGAGCGAAACTTTTAAATGAGATCCAGGGAGATGCGAAAAAAGCCGATATGGTGCTGCTTGCCAGTGATAACGACCGGGAGGGGGAGGCCATAGCCTGGCATTTACAGAATGCCATCACCGCCAAAGTCAATAAAGTACCTATCCGGCGTATCAGTTTCAACGAGATCACCCCGGCGGCGATTAAAGACGCGGTAGCGCGTCCCGGAATAATCGACGAGGCTAAGGTAAACGCTCAAAAAGCCCGGCGGGTACTGGATCGGCTGGTAGGATATAACCTGTCTCCTCTGCTTTGGGAAAAGGTGAAGAACGGTCTGTCTGCGGGGCGGGTTCAGTCGGTGGCGCTCAGGCTTATCTGTGAACGGGAAAAGGAGGTCGAATCCTTTATTCCTGAAGAGTATTGGACTTTGGAAGCGGATTTTAAGGCCGGAAGAACGACTTTCACCGCCCAGCTTATAAGCTGGAAAGGTGCGAAACCGGACTTGAAAAAGGAGGCGGAAGTCAGGGCTATCATAGACCTGATCGCCGGTATTGAGTGCGTGGTCATTGATATTCGGGAGACCGATAAAACCGTAAGACCAAAACCCCCGTTTACCACCTCTCAGCTTCAGCAGACCGCCGCAAATCGTCTGGGGTTTACCAGCAAGAAAGCCATGCAGGTAGCCCAGCAGCTTTACGAAGGGGTCAATATGGGGAGTTCCCGGGTAGGGCTTATTACCTATATGCGCACCGACTCGGTGCGGATTTCTCAAGTTGCCCTCGATGAGGTCCGGGCCTGGATAGGAAAAAACTATCCTTCGGACCTGCCTGAAAAACCTATGGTATACGCGGCGGGAAAGAAAGTCCAAGATGCCCATGAAGCCATACGTCCCACCTATATCAATTATACACCCGATAAGGTGAAGGATCACCTTACCAGGGATCAGCTCCGGCTCTATACGATTATCTGGGAACGGTTTGCGGCAAGTCAGATGAATCCGGCCAAGACCAAAACGGTCAGTACCGATATTCGGGCGGGAGAGGGTCTATTCAGAATATCGGGAACCAAGATCATTGAGAAGGGGTTTTATAAAGTGATGAAGCTCCTTGCTTCTAAGGAAGAAAAGGGAAACCCCTATCCGGTTCTCAAGATCGGCGATACGGTAATAATGGATAAATTCTACCCTGAACAGCATTTCACCCAGGGGCCTCCGCGGTATACCGATGCGTCTATTGTGAAGACCCTGGAGGAAAAAGGCATAGGCCGTCCTTCTACATACGCTCCTATCATCTCGGTACTGCTGGATCGGTACTATGTAACCCGGTCAAACAAACAGCTTGTCCCCACTGTTTTAGGGAGGCTAATCTGTGATATGCTGGTGGAGTATTTCCCCCAGGTGGTGAATTCGGCCTTCACCGCCGCTATGGAAAGCAAGCTTGATGCGGTTGAGGAAAGCCTGCTCCGCTGGCCCGACATGATCCGGGAATTTTACAATCCTTTCAAAGACCGGGTAGATGAGATAGGAAAAACCCTAGAATCTTTTAAGGGTTCCCTGGATGAAGCCACCGATCTTACCTGCGAGAAATGCGGGAAACCGCTGGTGAAAAAGCTGGGGCGTTACGGGTTCTTTCTGGCCTGCTCCGGCTTTCCGGAATGCCGGAATACCAAGTCCGTACCTTTGGCCGCCTGTCCCCGCTGCGGCGGCGACATTATAGCCCGTAAAACCAGGGGACGGGGCAAGGAATTTTACGGCTGCGCCAATTACCCGGCGTGTGATTTTATCACCCGCTTCAAGCCCATTAATCAGAACTGTCCTAAGTGCGGGCATTTCATGGTAGAAAAATACGATAAGAAAAACGGTTCTCATAAGGGGTGTATCAATACGGAATGCGATTATCTGCATAGTTCCGGTGAGGAGGAGGCCGGAGTACCGGATGAGGGACATGAGGAATAAAAAAAGAGAAGATAAAACAATCCTGCCGGGTATGTTTCGGGAGTATCTTTCCTATCTTTCCGCGGTACGAGGGGTATCTGATAGAACCATCGAGGCGTATGCGGGAGATTTAACCTATTTTATTACCTATTGTGAAAACCGGGGAATAGACCCCCGGACGGCGACTCCCTATGAAGTGCAGGGGTTTATCGGCGATCCTGGGGTTAAAGACCTTGCCGCGGCGAGTGTCAACCGGGCATTGTCCGCGCTTCGGGGGTTTTACCGGTGGTTTCTTCGTTTCGGATATCGGACTGATGATCCTTCTTTAGCGCTCCGAAACCGTACCGCCCCCCGCAACCTGCCCGATTTTCTCTGGGAGCGGGAAATGGCGGTCTTTGCGGCGCTGCCGGAGCGGACGAAACTGCTCTGGGCGGTGCGGGATCGGGCTTTGATACTGGTTATGTATTCTGGAGGACTGCGGATTTCAGAAGCGGTTTCTCTTTCAATACGGGATATGGAGGATGATCTTAAAGGAGCCAGAGTGCTTGGGAAAGGAGACAAGGAACGGTATGTATTCTTTTCCGATGAGACCCGGGAGGCCTTAACGGATTACCTCCCCACTAGAGCCGCAAAGATGCCTGTAGACCGCTCTGCGGACCGGCTTTTTATCAGCCGGCGGGGAAACGGCCTTTCCATACCCGGGGTGCGGTGGATTATCGACCGGTACGCCGCGATATCGGGGCTGGAGAAACATATCCACCCGCACGCATTGCGGCACAGCTTTGCCACCCATCTTGTTAATGCCGGCTGCGATGTCCGGGTGGTTCAGGAGCTGCTAGGTCACGCGCGTATAGCTACAACTCAGCGGTATACCCACGTTAATATGGAGCGATTAAAACAAGTTTATGCCAAGGCGCATCCCCATGGGACACTTCAAGGGCAAAGAGAACAAAGGAATATACATTATGAATAAACAGGGCAGCAAAGTACGGCGTATTCAGCCACAGATACGAAGTACCACCGTTTTAGCGGTGCGCCGGGATGGAAAGGTCGCTATGGCCGGAGATGGACAGGTAACTGTAGGTGAGACCGTGATGAAAAATAACGCCCGCAAGGTGCGGCGCCTCATGGACGGCAAGGTACTCTGCGGGTTTGCAGGAGCTACTGCGGATGCTTTCACCCTTTTTGATCGTTTCGAAGGCAAACTCAAGGAATATTCCGGGGATCTTGCCCGGGCGGCAGTAGAGTTGGCCAAGGACTGGCGCACCGACCGGTCTCTCAGGCGGCTCGAAGCCATGTTGCTGGCGGCGGATCTAAGTAAGATCCTGCTTATTTCCGGTACCGGGGACGTGATAGAGCCTGCAGAGGATGCCCTTGCCATAGGATCCGGAGGCAACTATGCGTATGCCGCGGCATTGGCGTATCTTGAGGGAAGCGGTTTTTCCGCCGCGGAGATCGCGGAAAAGAGTCTTAAAATTGCGGGCAATATCTGTATTTATACTAATGGGCACATCATCTTGGAGGAGCTAAAGTAATGGGTGATAAAAAAACGGGCGATAAAAAGCAAACTGAGAAAAATCTGGATCGGCTTACTCCGAGGGAGATTGTCGCCGAGTTGGACAAGTATATTGTGGGGCAAAAAAAGGCAAAGCGGGCGGTAGCGGTGGCTTTGCGGAACCGGATCCGCCGGCTCAAACTGGAAAGCGATATGCGGGAAGATATTGCTCCTAAGAATATCCTTATGATCGGCCCTACGGGAGTTGGAAAGACCGAGATTGCCCGGCGGCTTGCCAAACTGGCGGGATCTCCGTTTATCAAAGTGGAAGCCACCAAGTATACCGAGGTCGGATATGTGGGCCGGGACGTGGAATCCATGATTCGGGATCTCATGGCTGCGGGGATTCAGATGGTGAAGCAAGAGATGCAGGAATCGGTTACTGCTGAAGCCGAAAAGCGGGCTGAAGAAGCTCTCTTGGACCTTCTGTTGCCGGGAAATAAAAAACGCAAAGACTCCAAGCCTCCCGCGCCGGGACCGGTGGTCCGGCCCATGGGAACCTTTGCCATTAATCCCGATAATAACGGCGGACCCGGACCCGCTCTCATGGGTGCGGCTATTCAAGTGGGGATCCCCGCAGTCATAAGCCGGAGTGTTTCCCGCGATTCCGATGCTCCTGATGACAGGGAAGAACAAGAGGCCAAAGATACCGCTACAGCACAGGAGAAAGACGGCGTAGGATCCCAGGCTGGAGACGCCGCCGGCAGGGATACCTCCACTAGAGAAAAATTTAGGGCCATGCTTCGGGAGGGAAAGCTCGAAGATAAGATGGTGGAGATCACCGTAAATCAGAGCCCCCAGTTTCCGGCCATCGAAATGATGGGGGGAGGCATTGAGGAACTGGAGTCCAGTCTTTCGGGGATCGCGGGTCTCTTTGGGGGGGGCAAAAAGAAGAAACTCGTTACCGTCAGCCGGGCGCGGGAGATCCTCATCGCGGAAGAATCGGAAAAGCTCATCGATCGGGATCGGGTGAGTGACGAAGCCCGGCAGCGGGTGGAAGAGACCGGGATTGTTTTTATTGATGAGATTGATAAGATTGCGGTCAAGGGGGAGCGAGGCAACGGTCCTGATGTTTCCCGTGAGGGGGTACAGCGGGATATCCTGCCCATTGTGGAAGGGGCTACGGTGAATACCAAGTGGGGCCAGGTCAATACCGATCATATCTTGTTTGTGGCCGCCGGAGCTTTTAATGTGAGTAAGCCTTCGGATCTTATTCCCGAACTACAGGGGCGTTTCCCTCTGCGGGTGGAACTGGATTCTCTAGGCAAGGATGACTTCCTGCGGATTTTGACCGAACCTAAGAATGCTCTCACCAAACAGTACATCGAATTGTTAGCAACCGAAAGCGTGGAGATCGTCTTTACCTCCGATGCGGTTGAGCGGCTTGCGGTCCTGGCTGCGGATGTCAATGCCCGGCTGGAAAATATCGGCGCCCGAAGGCTTCACACCATCATGGAAGCTCTTTTAGAGGAACTTTCCTTTGAAGCGCCGGACATCGCTCCCACAAAGGTATCTATAACCGAGGCGTATGTAAACGAGAAGCTCACCGATTTGGTGATGGATAATGATTTGGGGCGGTATATTTTGTGATTGCGGCGTAGGGTAGCATGAAAAAATCCGGGAAGTACCGGGAATACATTCGCGGATCTTCCCGTTATATGCGCAGACGGCGGAGAAAAGAATTCTTAAAAAACTTCATAAGATTTTGTAGTAAATAACATTTCATAATGTGCCGATGATTAATACCGGGAGTGAGGATTTGAATATCGATAATAATTTTTCTAAGACCGTTGATCTGATACACCGGGCTATGGATGTGAATCTTATCCGCCGGGATGTGATTGCGAATAACTTAGCCAATGCGGAGGTGCCGAATTTTAAGCGATCCCAGGTCAACTTTGAAAGCGAATTGAAACGGGCGCTGGAAACGGAAAAGCAACGGCCTGCGGTGGAATTAACCCGTACCGGTCCGAAGCATATTTCTAATTGGCAGCCGCGGGATTATCGGGAGGTTCAGCCTCGACGGGTTGTTGATTTTACCAGCGTATCCAATAATAACGGAAATAATGTAGATATGGATCAAGAACTTATGGGAGCATTGGAAAATCAGTTGTTGTATACGCTTTTGGCGCAGGCGGCGACGTTTGAGTTCAGCCAGATCAGTTTGGTACTGAAATAGGATAATTATGGGTATTTTTAGTTCGATACATATAGCTTCCACAGGAATGAGCGCCCAGCGGCTCCGTTCCGATGTGATTGCCGATAATATTGCCAATGCTTCCACTACTCGTACCGCGGAGGGCGGGCCTTATCGAAGGAGTCGAGTCATTATGAGGCCCAGAACCGAGGGGCCATACTGGCATTCTCCTTTTCTTCCTGATATGATGGATAATGGTCCGGGTCAGGGCGTCAGGGTTATGGAGATACAGAAGGATTTTGCCGCTAAGAATCGGCTGGTGTATGATCCGACCCACCCCGATGCCATTACATCGGGTCCGCAGGCGGGGTATGTGGAAATGCCCAATGTGGATATTGTTACCGAAATGGTGGATATGATTGCCGCATCTCGGGCCTATGAGGCCAACGCGGCTATTATTGATGGTTCTAAGTCTATGTTCCAGAAAGCATTGGATATAGGGAGGTAATATATGACGTTGCACCCGCCTCGTTTGTTGGCTGCGGAACGGCTTTCTATGCAGGTAAGCCACCCAAAACATATATTGCCTTCTGAGAATAGCGTTCCTGCCGGACAAGGGATGTCGGAATTGGGAAACAAGACCGGAGCGGAGGCGGTTCTCCGTACCGGCAGCTTTGAAGATGCCATGCTCCGTGCCCTGGATAAGGTTTCGGCGGATCAGCAGCAGGCAAGCACTATAGTACAGGCCGCTATTACCGATCCCGGATCGGTGGATGCTCATGATATCACTATTGCTCAGGCAAAGGCGGCGATGTCGTTGAATATTACCCGGACCGTGCTTAACCGCTTGGTTCAGGGCTGGAAAGATATTGTCAATACCAGATAGAATATGCTAATAAATAAGAAGTTATCTAAAATCTTGGAAATTGCTTAGATGACAAAAAGACGTATTATTCTTCTGGGGAGGGTATATGGGTGATTGGATTAAAAAGGTTATAGATCAGGTAAAAAAACTATGGGCTAAGTGGTCGGTAGTACAGAAGCTTATCTTGGCGGGGATCTGTATAGCGGCTGTTGCGGGAATTATCGCATTGTTTTCGGTGTCTTCTGCTCCTACATTAATTCCGGTTATTGATGCCCCTATCAAAAATGAGGATCTTCGGAACCGGATTGTAACTAGGATTAATGAGGAAGGGGTGCGGACTTCGGTCTCTTCCACCGGCGTTGTTATGGTCCATGACGAGGCCGTCGCCCGCCGGATGCGGGGTATTCTGATTCGGGAGGATTTGGTGCCTCCAGGCACGAATCCCTGGGAGATCTTCGATCGAGAGCGGTGGACCCTTACGGATCAAGAACGGAATGTGAACCTGCAACGGGCTATTACCGAATTGGTAACTAACCATATAAAAGCCTTAGACGAGATTGACAACGCCCATGTTACCATAGTATTTCCCAAAGACACCCTTTTTCTGGCCGATAGGGACCCGGTAACCGCCAGCGTTATTATTACTCCCAAGGTTGGAAGCGATATTGGCGCAAACCGTAAAAAAGTCGAAGGTATCCAGAAACTCCTCAAATTTGCCGTGGCCGGTCTTCAGGATGATAATATCGTAATTGCGGATAACTATGGTCTTGTGCTGAATGATTTTGATGGAATGGCTGAGTTTGAGCGGCTTGATAATATTAAAAAAGGAGCCGCTTTGATTCGGGCTATGGAAACCCAGTACCGCGCGGCTATTCTCAGAGCATTACAGGAGACCTATACCGCAGATCGGGTACGGGATCTTAATATCAAGATCGATATGGACCTTTCTAAAAAAGTGGTCAATGTGGAAGAACATTTCCCGGTCACCATTAAGGATCGGACTCCGGGACTTTCCTATGATGATTCCGAGATTGTTCCGTCTCTTACCATATCTCAAAGCACCTCTACCACCACCTACAAGGGAACGGGAATAAATCCTGAGGGCCCTCCGGGGACAGAGGGTCAGACCCCTCCGGCTTTTCGGGATATGACGAACATTTTTGGGGAAGTTACGCAAGAAACTAATCTGAATAATCAAGTGGTCAACAAAAAAAGCTCCCAGGAAGAACGGACTCCTACGATAGATCGGGTTACGGTGGCGGTAAATATTGACGGCGCGTGGACGATAAAGTATGACGAAAAGGGAAATCCGGTGATCCTTCCCAATGGTTCTCTTGAACGGGAATATACCCCCCTAACGCCGGATCAAGTAAGAGCGGTTCAAGCTTTGATTCAGGGCGCCATCGGATATAACGCGGCCCGGGGGGATTCAGTAACGGTACAAAATCTCCAGTATGACCGGAGCAAAGAATTTGCCCAAGCAGATGCCTCGTATTTACAACAAAAGCAGTTACGGGCTACTATTTTAATAGGCATTGGAGTGATTGTTCTGGCGCTTATAGGTTTTATGGTGTTCCGGGCGGTCTCCAAAGAACTGGATCGACGGCGGCGTTTGGAGGAAGAAGAACGGGCTCGCCGGGAACAGGCCATGCGGGATCAGATGCTTATGCAAGCCGAAGAAGGTTCGGAAGTACCTCTGTCCGCCGAAGAACAGGCCCGTATGAATTTGTACGAAAATATTGCTAATATGGCCAAAGACCATCCCGACGGGGTGGCTCAACTCATTAGAACCTGGCTTTTGGAGGAATAGGGTATGGCAAAAGCAGCGTCTTCTTCAGGAGCGAAAAAAAGTGCGAAAGAAACCAATGGAAGGCAGAAGGCCGCTATTTTTTTGGTATCTATAGGTTCTCAAGTTTCATCGGAAATATTTAAGTATCTGCGGGAAGATGAAATTGAAACCTTAACCTTTGAGATTGCCCGGCTTGAAACCGTAGAGACCGAACAGAAAGATGCCATTCTCCAAGAGTTCCAGGAACTTATGATGGCAAATCAATTTATCAGTACCGGCGGTATTGATTATGCCCGTGAACTCTTGGAAAAAGCCCTGGGAAGTCAGAAAGCGGTGGATGTTATTAATCGTTTAACTTCCAGTCTTCAGGTTCGTCCTTTCGATTTTATCCGGCGGACCGATCCGGCTCATCTGCTTAACTTTATTCAGCAGGAACATCCCCAGACCATCGCCCTCATCTTGGCGTATTTAGAGCCGAATAAAGCCTCGGTAATAATCCAGAACCTCCCCAATGAGGTGCAGACCGATGTAGCCCGGCGGATCGCCACTATGGACCGTACCAGTCCCGAGGTTCTGAGGGAAGTTGAGCGGGTTCTGGAAAAGAAGCTTTCCACCCTGTCCAGTGAAGACTATACTGCGGCGGGCGGTGTGGAAAGTATCGTTGAAATCCTCAACCTGGTGGATAGAACTTCTGAAAAGCAGATCATCGAAGCATTGGAAGGGGATGATCCTGAATTGGCCGAAGAGATCAAGAAACGGATGTTTGTGTTCGAGGATATTGTTATGCTTGACGACAAGTCCATCCAGAAAGTTATGCGGGAGGTGGATTCCGGGGAACTGGCCAAAGCGCTCAAGTCGGTGGACGCAGAGGTGCAGGATAAGATATTCCGGAATATGAGTAAGCGCGCAGCGGGGATGCTCAAAGAAGATATGGAATTTATGGGGCCGGTCCGGCTGAAAGATGTAGAAGAGGCCCAACAGAAGATAGTGTCTATCATTCGGAAGCTTGAAGAAAGCGGTGAAATCATTGTCGCCCGGGCCGGAGAAGACGAATTGGTGGTGTAACAAATGACAAAAACTGTTTTTAGACCTGGCGAGATCGCTGTAAACGATACTAAAGTTTTGCTTTCACTTCCTGTGGCGGCTGTTGAATTGGTTGATCTGGAAAGTGAATTGGAAGATGAAGCGGAAGAGGAATATCAAGGCCCCACGGTAGAGGAGCTTCGCCGGGAAGCGGAACTGTTTAAGAGCCAATGGGAAGCTGAACGGGAAACCATGATGCGCTCCGCTAAATTGGAAGTAGAGCGGATCATTAAGGAAGCGGAAGAAGAGGCGTTTCAAGAGGTAAGCCGGAAAACCGATGAGGCCGAGATATTGAAACAGGAAGCTCAAGCCGAAGCCTCAAGGATTATCGCGGAAGCCCAGCAGAAAGCTCAGGATATAGCCGCCGCTTCCCAGGACGCTATTGAGAGCCAGCGGAAAAAAGCAGAAGAGCAGGGGGAAATCACAGGACGGGAAGCGGGGTTTCAGCAGGGCAGGGTTGAGGTAGAGCGGCTTATTCAGAGAACCCAGTTGGTCCTTGAACGCGCCCAGGATAAACGCAATGAGATACTGGTTGAAACGGAGCAACGGATTATTGATTTGGTGATCCTTATTGCCCGAAAGGTAATCAAGGTTATTTCCGAGAATCAGCGGGAGGTAATCATCTCTAATGTACAAGAGGCGCTGCGGAAAGTAAAGGGCCGAGGGGATGTTATCATCCGGGTACATACTGCGGATTTACAGCTTGCTACCGAACATCTCAAAGATTTTATTCAGATGCTTGAAGGGTCGAATAACATTCAGGTGCAGGAAGATTCATCGGTTGATCAGGGAGGCTGTACCATCGAAACCGATTTCGGGGAAATCGATGCCCGGATTTCCAGTCAGCTTATGGAATTGGAAACAAAGATCATGGAAATTGTTCCCATAAAAACAAAATTAAAAACCACATATAATTCCGAATACAAGAGGGTTTAGGGGGTCATGGAAGCCCTGATTGAAAAGTATATTGAAACCGCCGAAAGGGTCGATCCCATCAAATGGGTAGGTCATATTTCTAAGGTTCAGGGATTGCTCATTGAAAGCCGCGGCCCGGTTGCCGTCATAGGAGAAATGTGCCGTATTGAGGCTCCCAGGGGGAAAGGCAGTATCCAGGCTGAAGTAGTGGGGCTTCGGGATGAAATAGTCCAGCTTATGGCCTATGAAGACATCGACGGGATTGAAGTGGGAAACCGGGTGGTTGCCTCGGGCAGGTCTCTTGAAGTGGCGGTTTCCGAAAAATTATTAGGCCGGGTACTGGATTCCCGGGGAAAACCCGGTGACGGCAAGGGGGATATTGAATCCGTAATCCATTACCCTGCGGTCGCGAGCCCGCCGGATCCTTTGAAACGCAAACGGGTAACCGAGCGTATCTGTACCGGGGTACGGGCCATTGATGGATTACTGGCGGTAGGCAGAGGCCAACGGCTCGGGATATTTGCGGGAACTGGGGTGGGAAAGTCCACCCTTTTAGGGATGATCGCCCGGAATACCAATGCGGATGTGAATGTGGTTGCCCTTATCGGCGAGCGGGGACGGGAAGTCAACGACTTCATTGAAAACGATCTTGGCCCTGAAGGTCTTGCCCGAAGCGTCATCATCGTTACTCCCTCTAATTCGCCTCCTTTATCCCGCCTTCGGGGCGCTTATGTGGCCACCGCAGTGGCCGAATACTTTCGAGATCAGGGACTTGACGTGATGCTCCTCTTTGATTCGGTAACTCGGTTTGCCCGGGCGCAGAGGGAAATAGGACTCGCTACCGGGGAACCTCCGGCTACCAGAGGATATACCCCCAGTATGTTTGACCAGATGCCGAAACTGCTTGAACGGTGCGGCACTTCCGAAAAGGGAACCATTACCGGTTTTTACACCGTGCTTGTGGACGGCGACGACCTTGACGAGCCGGTATCCGATACGGTCAGGGGCATCCTTGACGGCCACATCGTACTTTCCCGTTCCCTTGCCCAGCATTATCATTATCCTGCTATCGACATACTCGCCAGCGTTTCCCGGTTAGCCCCGGCGGTTTCAGGCCCGGCCGCCACCAACGCGGCGGGAATTCTCAGGCGGCTCATGGCGGTATACGCTGAAAATGAAGACCTCATCAATGTAGGAGCCTATCATACCGGTTCTAACCCCGGTATTGATGAAGCAATCCAAAAACATGGGGCTATTGAGGAATTTCTCATTCAGGAAATAACCGAAAAGTCGCCGATTAAAGATACCCTTTCAAGGATGGTTGAGATTTCCGGCAGTCCCATACCGGAGACGGAAATGACCGGCTTTCAGCAGAAGGCATCTTCCGGAAGTCATTTGCCCCGCGCCTAAAGGCGGGGTGTTTTGCGGCGGACCGGATAAGTTTGGTTTTAATATATGAAACGTTTTAGGTTTGAACTTGAAAAAGTGCTGGAACTCCGGGAATACCGGGAGCGGGAAACTGAAATTGAGTTAGGTAAGGCTGTGGGCATTTTAACCCAAATTGAGCATAACATCGCGGCATTAACAGGGGAACGTGCGAGGGCGGTTGAGAAACGGCTTGCTTCGAGCCGTACCACCACTGCGGATGTTCTGGCTTTTGACCGGTACATACTGCGGCTTGACAACACTAAGGCGGCGCTTTTGGATGAGGCGGCCAAGGCGGAGCGTAAGGTTGAAGAAGCCCGTGAAGTATACATTGAAGCCTCACGGGATCGCAAAATCCTGGATAATATGAAAGAACGCCGGCAAAAGGAATATCGCAAACGTATGTTCGCGGAGGAAACTAAAATTCTGGACGACCTTGCAGGGGGCGTCAAGGCACGGAAACTGGCAATCGGGGAGTAATTATGAAAAAGCCGCATAGAAAATATTTGGGTCTTGTTATAGTGATCCTGTTGGGCATACCCTTGTTTGCAGCCGGACAGAAAGATAAAACCTCCGAACCAATTGATTGGAGCTGTCTTCAAAACGGTATATACCTTGGGGAAGCGAAGAATTGGCCAGTGGCGGTGAATGTGGAAATTCATGTGGTTGAACAGAAAATTGCAAAGATTGTGATTACCCGCCATCGTGAAGGCCGAGGAGAAAGGGCGGAGACAATCGTTAATGATATTATTGCCGCCCAATCCCTGGATGTTGATGCGGTGAGTAAAGCAACATTGAGTAGCAAAACAATTCTACAAGCCGTCAAAAATGCCTTGAAAAAGGCTATTGAAGATTAGAACGGCCTCTCTTTATTGTAATGAATTAATCATCGGGCAAGTGGGATTTGAACCCACGGCCTCTTGGTCCCGAACCAAGCGCGCTACCCCTGCGCTACTGCCCGTTAAGAAAAATTAATCTGCTTACATCTTAATATAAATTATAATATGTTGCTGTCTGCTTGTCAAGCCTTCGCATCGCCGGGTTCTAATTGTCTGTCCCACGGTGTAATTGTAGAGTAAACAGGTGGTTTAAAGCAAACCCTAGCCAAGCATGGCATATAGCGGAAACAGCGCCTGAAAATCCGTAGCAGATAAGCCTCCGGCAATCCGGAAAACAAGCCGGCAGCGGTCGGTTCCATCCATGAACCTTTAGCTTTTCAAAAAAGTCCAGGGATTACTGTGGATTTCGGCGTCTATATCCGTGAAAATCCGTGTAATCCCGGTCTTTTTTGTGATGCTTTGAATTGCTGTTCCCCTCGTGTGGCTATGAAGGCGGATTTGGAACTCAATCAAAATCGCCTGAGTCTTTTGCCTTGTCGAATTGAATATTGATAGGTGGATAATGTTGCCTTGCAGCGAGATAAGGCTTTGCAGAGGCGATTTATGGGGAGTTTCAGTGGGTTCCCCGCCATCCGGCATCAAAAGCTGATATTCAGCAATACGGAGGGACAAAAAGTAAAAAAAGGATGAATTCAGGGTACTAGGTGCGTGATATAATTATTGCGTATTAGCTGAAGTCTGCGCTGGCGTGTAGTTCACCATAAAGACTTGATATATCCGTTTTGCCTATCTTTCAACTATTGGTTTATAAAAATAAAACCAATAGATTAGAATTCTGTCCCAATATTTCTCCCGGAGATGCCGGGCGGATGTTCCGCTTACCCTTTACCAAAAACCGGTTTTTCTCCGTCCGCACAACGGGCTTGGATTATTCATCTTGATATTATACCTACCCTCTATAGTTTAGCCATTGCGGGCAAAAATCCAAGGGTGCATCCTATTTCTATATAGATCTGCAAAATTTTTAGGAGGCACTATGAAAAAAAACGCTTTTACCGGGCTGTCCGCGCTTCTTGCCGCGTCTATGCTGACGGCAGGCTGCACAAAAGGGGATGCCCCTCAGTCCGGTTCCGGCAAACCCGCAGCCATTAAGGTAGAGGTCTTTGACCGGGGCACCGACGGAGGCAAGTCGGATCCCGCGAACAACAACTGGACGGACTGGATCAAGAAAAAGGTCCTGGAAGACGAAAACATCGCGGTGACCTTTGTACCGGTGAACCGCTGGGACGAAACCAGCGCTATGAATAATCTGCTTGCCGCGGGAACCGCGCCGGATGTTTGTTTCAGTTACAACACGGATATGATCAACGGGTACGGATTACAGGGAGGCGTATACGATGTGGCGCCTTATGTGGATACCCTCCTCAAAGACGTAAAGGCCCTGCTGGGTCCCGACCCGCAGGTCCAGGGGCAAGACCTTATCTGGCGCAACAAAAACGCGGATAACGGCGCGCTCTACAGCATTTCCAACCGCTATATGTATACCGCAAATCAGAATCTGTTTATCCGCAAAGACTGGCTTGATAAACTGGGGCTGCCCCTGCCCGGCACAAGGGAAGAATACTTTAACGCCTTGGCTGCGTTTAAGGAACAAGACCCCGGCGGGGTGGGGAAAGACCGGGTTATTCCGTTTACTCTGACCACCGACGTGCGCTGGACCGCGGGGGTTATCATCAATTCGTTTATAGACCCCTATATCACCCCGAAAGAACGGTGGATCAACACCGTGGGAGACCGGTTTATCATGGTTCCCGGGTTCAAAGAGGGCATACGGTTCCTGAACCGGATGTACAACGCGGGGCTGGTTGACCGGGATTTCCCGCTCTATAAAGCCGACGATACTATGCTCAATCTCATTAAAAGCGGCGTGGCCGGTTCCATTGCGGGAAACTGGGACACTGTGTACCGGGACAACAACCGGCTCATGCTGGATTTGCAGCAGAATGTCCCGGGAGCCCTGTTTGTGCCGGTGGACTGCTTCCTCAGCGCGGATGGAATCCCCCATAAACTCGCGGGCGCTTTGGCCGGAGGCATGAGTTTCTTTATTCCCAAAACCTCGAAAAACATTGAAGCCGCGCTCAGGTACGTCAACTGGCTCGCCAAAAAAGAGAACTGTTTCTTCCTCCAGTTCGGCGAAGAGGGGGTAAACCACCAGATGGCAGACGGTGTGCCTAAACCCATTCCCGCCACCGGCGGCTGGATACAGAACTCAGGAGGCAATATCGACTACACCATCAGCGTCAACGGCTGGGTTATGGACACCCCGGAACTTATCGCAAAGGTCTTGTCTTACAGTTACCAGTGGCCCCAGGAATACATCACCGAAGCGTACCGGATTGCCTCAAACGGCGCGGAACCTGGTCCTGTGGTGCCCGCAACACTTCTCAAGTGGGCTCCCCTGGCCCAGACCCTGAACGACAAGGCTGCGGTTGTCTATGTGAACGGCGTTACCGCGAAACCCGGGGATTTCGACAAAGTGTGGGACGACGGCGTAAGAGATTGGCTCGCCTCGGGCGCTCAAGAGGTTATTGATGAACGTCGAGAAAAATATAAAGAGCCCTAAGCGTAAAAGGCCCGGAAAAATGAACCGGCGTTTTGGTATGCCTTCCGGCCTATAGCTCTCACCAAGGCCCGGGCATTTTGCGTGCGGCGTTGTGAGAGGAACCTACATTTCATAGTATTAAAAAGGAGTTGTTATGCGGTATCCGCCGATTGTTTCACGATTTCCCCGAATCCTCCACGGAGGGGATTATAACCCTGAGCAATGGATGGCTTGGAAGGACACGATTTGGAAAGAAGATATGCGCCTTGCCAAACTCGCGGGGGTCAATTCGTTATCTGTGGGCATTTTTTCCTGGTCTGCCCTTGAACCTTCCGAAGGGGACTATTGTTTTGAATGGCTTGATGAAGTGATGGATATGCTGGCGGAAAACCGGATGATTGCGGTGCTTGCCACGCCCTCCGGCGCGAAACCCGCCTGGATGAGCGCGAAATACCCTGAAATACTGCGGGTCAACCCTTTGCGGCAGCGCAGCCTTCACGGAGGACGGCATAATCACTGCCTCACCTCCCCGGTCTACCGGGAGAAAACCGCGCTCATCAACACGCTTCTGGCGGAACGGTACAAAAACCATCCCGCTTTGGGCGTGTGGCACATTTCCAACGAGTTCGGCGGCGAATGCCACTGCCCCCTTTGTCAGGAACGGTTCCGGGAGTATTTACGGCAAAAGTTCCAAACCTTAGACGCTTTGAACCGGGCTTGGTGGACAGCCTTCTGGAGCCATACCTATACGGACTGGGACCAGCTTGAAAGCCCAAGCCCCATCGGTGAGGACAGCCTTCACGGGCTTAAACTGGAGTGGAAGCGTTTTACCACCGAGCAGTTTGCGGATTTTTATCTCCACGAAACCGGGGCCCTCCGCAAGATTACCCCGGAGGTGCCTTGCACCACAAACCTCATGGGGCTGTATCCGGGCATCGACTACCCCAGGCTTGCACAGGTAATGGACCTGGTTTCCTGGGATTCCTATCCCCGCTGGACCGGCACGGATAAAGACATTGAGCTTGGGGTGCGGACTTCGTTCACCCACGACGTAACCAGAGGGCTGAAAGGTAAGCCCTTTATGCTGATGGAATCCTGCCCTTCCGCAACGAACTGGCGGGCGGTGGCGAAACTGCACCGCCCGAATCTGCACCTGCTCCAATCCCTTCAAGCAATAGCCCACGGCGCGGATACGGTGCAGTATTTCCAATTCCGCAAAAGCCGGGGAGGTCCTGAAAAGTTTCACGGCGCCATAGTGGATCACGACGGCTCCGAACACACCCGGGTATTCCGGGACGTGGCTCAAGTGGGGGAGCGCCTCAAAGACCTTGACGGACTTGTGGGCGCGGATACGCCGTCTCAGGTTGGGATTCTCTACGACTGGAACGTGCGGTGGTCCCTTGAAGACGCAAAGGGTTTTTTGCAGGATAAAACCGGCTATGAGCAGACCGTTATCGACCACTACCGGTCTTTCTGGAAGCTGGGGGTTCCGGTGGATGTTATCGACTCCACCCGGAGTTTCGACAAGTACCGGGTCCTTGCAGCGCCGATGCTGTATATGCTCCGGGAGGGCGTTGCGGAACGGATCGACGCCTTTGTCCGGCAGGGCGGCGTGTTTGCGGCTACCTACATAACCGGTTATGTAGACGAAAACGATCTGGCCTTTTTGGGCGGTTTTCCGGGACCCCTTAAAGAGACGCTGGGTATCTGGTGCGAGGAGATTGACGCGCTGTTTCCCGAAGACCGCAACGCGGTTGAGTGGGAAGGGAAAAGGTATCCCGCGTTTGATCTCTGCGAGCTGGTTCACTGCCGGGGCGCGGAAGTTCTCGGCACGTACTGCGGGGACTTCTACGCGGGAACTCCCGCGCTGACCTGTAAGCGGCACGGCAAGGGCAAAGCCTATTTTATCGCTGCCCGTACAGGCTCTGATTTGCTGGACCCTTTTTACGGGAAGATCGCCAAGGAAGCCGGGGTTGCGCGGGTTTTTGAGCCCCCCCTTCCCGAAGGAGTTACCGCTCAAATCCGCGGGGACGGCGAAACGCAATGGATATTTATCATGAATTTCGCAAACCGGAAGCAAACCGTGGATACCGGTTCGGAGCGCGTCGGGCTTGGGCCCTTTGAAGTGAAGATCAT
>JAITHW010000063.1 GCA_031279815.1 Treponema sp.
AAGATGGGACACTCCGAGCGGTGCGGCGAATACGTCCACGTCAATATTCCGGGCAATAAGTATCAGCGGATTTTTGAAGCCGGCCTAGGGTATTTCAGATAAAACAGCAGATGAGGAGCAGCGGATCAGCCCCGGGGCTTCAATCAGCCATAAGACGCTGCTTATTCTTTGGATTACGGTATTGAGCGAGAGCGTCCGGTAAATTTTGGAAACTCCCTCGCCGCATCCGACCGGAAAGACCGCACGGCAGGTTAGAGATAATCTGAAAGATTTTTGAATCGCCTCTTTTTTAAGATGACAAAGGGATTTTGAAACGGCAATACCTCTATTCTGAGGGAATAAATGTACGATACGTACACAAGGTCATGCGAGGTTGATCTCCTCAAAATTTTCAAAACCACAGATAAAAAAACTGGAGGCGATCTGCCATGCCCCGGTTAAAACCCAGCTAGGCATACTAAGAGGCTTCAATGAGTTTTCCCTTATCCATAAAGAGAACGCGGTCGCAGAAATGGCCAACCACCTCTTTGTCATGGGAGATCATTAGGATGGCAATGCCGCTGTTTGCGTGTATTTCCCTTAAAAGCTCAATTATCTGAGCCTGAACAGAAAGATCCAGCATTGAAATTGCCTCATCGGCTATAAGAAGCCTGGGGGAAAGGCAGAGCGCCCGGGCTATGGCCACACGCTGCGCTTGCCCGCCGCTTATCTCGTTAGGATGCCTGTCAAGGAGTTCTGGAGAAAGATGCACTTGTTCCATCGAAAGAGCAATGAGCCGGTTAATCTCGCTTTTGGTTTTAGCCAAAGCAAAGAGTTTTACCGGTTCCGCAAGCTGCCGGCGGACATTGTAATGGGGGTTAAGGGATAAATGCGGGTTTTGAAATATAATTTGCAATGCTTTCCTTTGTTTTATTATTTCAGACCTGCTGTTTTTCACAACATTGCTGCCTCTAAAGATAATTTCCCCCGATGTAGGTTTTATGAGGGAAGCTGCCATTTTAGCCGTCGTTGTTTTTCCGCAGCCCGAATGTCCCATAAGGCCAAGAATCTCCCCTTCTTTCATGCAAAAACTAATATTATCCACCGCGACAAAGGGTTTTGGATGAAAGATGCTTCCCTCGTAGCGTTTTATCAGGTTTCGGATGGTCAATAACATAGATTCCTCCCTTAGACCCCCTGGGGGATATCCTGCCCCGGGGCTTTAAAACAGCGAACCCCTCTGTTCTCTTGAGGTATAAGTTCCGGCATCTCCTTAGCGCACCGGGGAGATGCGTAAGCGCACCTTGGGAAAAAGTGACAGCCCAGAGGCATATTGCGCGAATCCGGCGGTGAACCGGGGATGGGTATAAAACCCCCTTCAGGGGATGACGCCAAAAGACCTATGGTGTAGGGATGCTGCGGTTCGCTCAGTTTTTCCGGCGCCAGTATTTCAACTATTTGCCCCGCGTACATCACCATAATGCGATCGGAAAAAATACCGGCTAGGTTTATGTCATGGGTGATGAGCAATACCGCGGATTTGGTCTCCTCCCGCAGCTTCTCCAGGGACCGGACGGTATCGGCTTTGGAAACTTCGTCAAGACCTTTGGTCGGTTCATCGAGCAAAAGAAATTCAGGCCGCAAAAGCACGGTCATACCCAAAAGTATTCGCTGATTCATGCCGCCGGAGAGCTGATAAGGGTAATGCGCCATAATACGCCGGGTTTCATCCCGGTCGGCGCCGATTCCAAGCGCAACCAACAGATCTTCAACCCGCGGGAGCGCTGTTTTAAAACTGAGGTTTTCATGATACATAATCCCTTCCGCCATCTGCCGGTTAACCGGTACCAGCGGATCCAGCGCGGCTTCGCCGCCTTGCATCGCCGCCGCTATACCCTTTCCCCGGAGTTTTCTAAAAACCGGTTCCGGCATTGCGAGTATTTCCCGGTTTTCAAAAAAAATACCCCCTTCCACATGAGCGTTATAGGGGAGGAGTTTCAGAATCGCCGAGCCAAGCACCGATTTTCCAGACCCTGATTCGCCTAGAACCGTCAATACTTCTCCCTTTTCAACCCTGAAATCGACGCCGAACACAACCGGTTTTATCTTACGCTCTATCTCAAAGCCGATTCTCAGGTCCCGGACTTCAATAACTGTTTTTTGTTCATCATGCGCCGTTTTAGAAACCCCCTTCATAACTTTTCTCCCTTACTTTGCTATATAGGGATTAATCTTGATACGGATGCCTTCCCCAAGAATGTTGAATGAAAAGGATGCCAGAAAAAGGCTGAGGGAAGGAAAGATTATTTCATGAGGGGCGGAACGGATGAATTGCCGCCCCTCATTGAGCATGGAACCCCATTCGGCCATAGGCGGCTGTATGCCGAGTCCCAGAAAACTCAAGGCGGCGCTGGCCATAATGGTTTTGCTTATATCAATAGGAATAAGCGCCATTACTTTGGGCGCAATCTGAGGCAGCATATAGTTTGCCAGAATCCGCGGGGCGTTGTTGCCGATAGCCCGGCCCGCCTGTATTATCTCCGAATCCTTTACCGCCAGAGTAACGCCCCGGGTAAGCCGGGCCATGTGGGTCCATCCTACCACGGATAGTGAAAATACGACATTTACGAACCCCGGCCCAGCTATGGCGAGAATGGTAAGCGCCAGAATGGTACTGGGAAACGAAAGAAACATATCGGTAATACGCATAATCAAAGCATCAACCATACCGCCGGCATACCCGGAAATGATACCAATACAAGTCCCCAGGGTAACGCTTATACCTACCGCGACAAACGCGACGCCTAAGGAACTTTTCGCCCCGTCAAGGATACGGCTTAAAATACAACGCCCCAGGTTGTCGGCCCCCAGGGGGTATTTCTGGTTAGGGGGAAGGTTTTTATCGGCCAGAGATACCTTGGCAGGATCATTTGGCGCCAGGATATTGCCGGCCGCCGCAATGGTTAAAAGCAGTCCAACCAGCATAACGCCCGCGGTAAGAAACCGGTTTTTTCTACTCAATAAATGTTTTATATTCATAAATACGCTAAATCCTTCCGGCGCGAATACGCGGATCGATGATCGCGTAAGAAAAATCCGCGGCTATGTTTACCAGGGCATATCCCAAGGCGATGATCAGCACGCAGCATTGCAGGGCCGGTATGTCCTTAGACTTAATCGAATCAATCACCAATTTCCCTATGCCGGGCCATCCAAACACGGTTTCTACCACCACCGATCCGCCCAGAATGTGCCCCGCCTGGGATGCGATTACCGTTATCAGCGGGATAGCCGCGTTCTTTAACAAGTGGCGCCCTACCATAAGGCCCGGGGGCAATCCTTTTGCCTTCACCATCTTGATAAAGTCATGATTTTTCAGGTCTATGATGCTGCCCCGGGTTATCTGGAATATAGCGGGAAACATTCCCAGGGCCAAAGTTGCCGAAGGCAGGATGAATGAGCGCGGATTTTCTTTGCCCGATACAGGCAGAACGCCCAGGGTTACGGAAAAAAGGATAATAAGGCCTAAACCCAGGCAAAAAGACGGTACCGATACCAGGATGAGTGAAAAACTCCCCGGCACCGTGTCGATTGCTTTTCCCTGCCGGAATCCGGCTGCCGCGCCCAAAGGGACACCGGCCAATACCGCGAAAAGAAGCGCCAGGCTTCCCAAACCTATCGTGTTCCTCAGCTTTGGAAAGATAATCTCCGCCACCGGAATATTATAAGCATAGGAAATACCGAAATCACCTCTGAAAATAGGCGAAAGCCAGGATAAAAAACGGATAAAAAAGGGATTGGTGAGTTGATACCGCGCCGCGGTTGCATCAACAACGTCCTGGGGCGGCGTCTCATCAAACACAAAGTTACCCCGGGCTATGGATTCGGCCACATCGCCAGGCGCGAGATGAATAGCGGTAAAGGTCAGAAAACACACCCCCAGGGTAACAAGAACCGCCGCCAAAAGCCGCCTTATCGTGTAAGACACCATACCCTATTTCTCAATAACCATACCGGGATTAAGCATATAATCGTGAGCCGTAGGATTAAACACAAAACCTTTGACAGTATCTTTCATCACAATGCCGACGCCGTAATACGCTATCCATAAAGCCGCTACATCATCATGTATCGCTTGCTGAATCTGCCGGGCAAGTTCATATTTCCGGCCCATATCAAAGGCGGCGGATAATTCCGCAAGAAGCCTGTCAACCTCCGGGTTCGAGTAGCCCGATTGGGGCGCGTTGGCGTCTGTGCCATATCCGTCGTTGAGGTGGTAATAGGGGGTAGGAATCATCGTGGTGGCATTGGCCATAAGATAAAAATCCCAGTCCGGCGTTTTTAACACGGCGCCTGTCGCGGAACTCGCCATAATGTCTACTTTAAGGGTGATGCCTATATCGGCAAAGAAACCCTGTAACGCTTGGGCTATAGGCGGCAGCCCGGGCCGTTCCGGATAGGTAATGAGCCTGAGTTCCAGAACTTTTCCGTCCTTGTCCAGAAGCCCGTCCTCGTTTGTGTCCGCGTATCCTGCCTCGGCAAGCATCTTTTTAGCCAAAGCCGGATCATAACCGTAGGGCTTTATATCCTTATTGACCCAGGCGATATTGGAGGCATAAGGCCCGGCGGCCGGCGAACCGACGCCGTAAAGCACATGGTTTGCCACAGCTTCGTTGTCTATCGCGCGGCTTAAGGCCTGCCTTACTTTAAGATCATTCAGAGGGCTATGCTTCATATTCATCTTGATAATATAGACCCGCGGGGTCTCATAAGGCTTTACGGTGATGCCTTTAAGCGTTTTAAGCCGTTCAATCTCGTTGAGCGGCGGGTCTATAGTAAAGTCTATCTCGCCGTTTTCAATAGCCAGGGCCCGGGTGTTGGGATCCGTAATAGGGCGGAACCGAATTCTTTCAAGTCCCGCCGGGGCGCCGTGATAGGTGTTATTCCTCACCACTTCCACATTTCCCGAACCGGGATCAAAAGAAGCGAATATAAAGGGGCCGGTTCCCACTGGTTTTACGAATTTTCCCGACGAGTCTACTGAACTTTTGGCTATAATGCCCGTACTGGAATAGTGGAGGGTTTCAGGAAGATCCGCGTTCACCGTATTAGTGGTTATTCGAACCGTATAGGGATCAATCGCGTCGATACGCTCGATTTTAGTGAAGGAAGCGACCGTAGGACTCTCTTTAATCGCCCGTTCAAGAGACCATTTCACCGCCGGGGCGTTAAATTCCGTCCCGTCATGGAACTTGACGCCCTGTTTCAGTTTGAATTCCCAAGAGATGGCATCGATATTCCGCCAGGAGAGCGCGAGCCCCGGCGTAATGTTGAAGTTGTTGTCTATGAAAACCAGCGGTTCGGAGACGAGCATCTTCTCCACTGCCAGCGTGCCGTTATGAACAGGATCAACGCTTGAAATGGTCCAGAGTTCGCCGACCACAAGGGTCTTTGACCCGGCGGCATCCGCCTTCTTCCCGCCGGCGAAAACACCGCTGGCACAAAACGCAAAAGCGAGGATGCAGGAAAACATAAAAACGGTTTTCAGCAATTTATTCATTTGGTTATCTTCCTTAAAAATAAAATTAAAAAAAGGTTAAAGAGGCTAAAAATTTTTATCAAAAAAATTAAACCCCAACCGCGTCATTTGAAACCCCGTATCACATGCCAAGGGGGCATAAGATGAGGATGGCCATTGTTTTTATCTTGAGATACCGGGGATGTCCGCACAGTCAATTCTTTCGGCAGCAAAACCGCCTCGCAGCAGGTAAATCCGGCTTTTTCCAAGGCCGCCGTGTGATCCGTTTTATCCGCGCCCCGGAGGGGCAGGATATTGTCCAGCTCCCTTCCGTAGATTTCTTTCCTATCGAAATCTGGATTTTCCTGGTCTCTTAATCGTATAAAATTGAGAACCCGGCCCTTTGGTTTAAGAACCCGCCGCCATTCCGTAAAGGCCGCTTGAGGATCCACAAGGGTCCAGACAAGCCGGCAGTTTACGATTACATCGAAAGAATCATCTGGAAAAGGCAAGTTATCCACCGGGGCTTCCACAAAAATGACCGGCAGCCCTTTCTCGTCTGTGTCTTTCACGCCGAGTTTTATCATTTCCCGGGCCAAATCCACTCCTACGGTTATATAGCCCAGGGCCGCGGTCATTTTTGCGAGAAACCCGGTTCCCGTGCCAAGGTCCAGGACTTTTTTAGGCCCCCCGGCATCTTCGTTTATCAGGGATTTAAGGGTTTGCCGCCACAGATCAATATCTTCTGTAGCATGGGCCGCATCGAATTCCGGCGCGTAATCATCCCAATACTTGATGATCCGGTCTATAGCTTCATTCATACATACTCCCCGAAGCGAACCGCCTGAGAAAAAGCAATCTATGCATTATGATCACACTCCTTTCGAACCGGTAGATTATTAAGGAGTTCATCTCCATTTTGGAGTAATTCTTGAGGAAATTATCCGCAGTACCCTTCAGGGAACATATCAATCAGATGAGAAATTCACATTGGCATAACTGTTTTCATAACAGTATTTTGAGCCGCGAAGGGATCGAACCTTCGACCCGCAGATTAAGAGTCTGCTGCTCTACCAGCTGAGCTAGCGGCCCATATAATACCACAGCACCATCTATGCTGCAAAGAATCCTGTACCCTTGCGTCCGACAGGACTCGAACCTGCGCCCTACGGATTCGAAGTCCGTCGCTCTATCCATCTGAGCTACGAACGCAACTAACATATCAGATAATACTGAATATGGCGGACACTTGTCAATACTGTCAGCTACCCCACGCCTAAAGGCGGGGGCTTGGGGCTTGTTCCGGTTGCCCGGCTTGCTCCCCAAGATTTCTACTTCTTTCCCGCTCTTTTCTAAGCGGGTATTTCTACAGCAGTTTCACTCCCGTTACCA